>JAUVLN010000320.1 GCA_030600725.1 Thermoplasmatota archaeon
AATATCCCTCATATATATTTGAAACCCACCCCTCACTTCCAGTCGATGAAGAGAAGGATATCGTCATATTCCGGCCGGATGGCCATGATATCTTCCAACGATATGACCAACACCTTCCTGACCTCCCCCAACAGCTGGAGATCTGCGATCCCGGAGATGTTCTCTGCCACATCATCCGGGTTATTATGATCCAACTCCCCATTCAGGTTACCAAGGCCGTCCGGTCCCGCAGCCCCCTCTATGCGGTTGGGTCCACCTATGGTTATTGGACCATACAGCCTAACTTTGACATATGTAGTACAAATGATTGTCAAAGTGAGGCCTCTCCCAACATTGAGAGGCTTAGATCAGATTATATCTATCAATGTTGTGATACAGATCACATATCATCTGGCCCGTTGTGCCAGGGGTCATATCCGGGGGACGATATATCCACCGCCGGTTTGAAGGACGGGTCCCCGTAGCATGCGAAGAAGGTGACCTCGTACCAATCGACCTCACCGGTCGGTTCATAGGGGGTTGGATCGTTGTTGGGAGGATAGGCCATGTACCTGTTCTCGGACCACTGCAGGGCTTTTCCTGCGGTACCGTGCTCGGCCGGATGGTCCAGGATACCGTCCCATACGAACGCATACCACGCGTCGTTATGGTCCCACTGATGGTCCCCGTCGCTCCATGGCAGGTACTCTGCGGGGATGGAAGTCAGGTCCTGTCCGATATTGGAGTAGCTGACCTCTGTTGCTCCTATCAGGACGGCCGGTCCTGCGGAGAGGTAGTTGAGTGTGAACAGGCGCTCGAAATCCACGTCTCCCTCCGGATCCGTGCCTGGCCCGTGACCGTAGATCTTGCCGTTGAGGCAGGACACGAAAAAGGCTACCTGAGGGGGCACGTTCATCTGCGCGGCGGTATCGGAGCTCAGTTGATGCTCCTCCCCGTTCGGCCCGTAGACCCTGATGCCGTACAGCGACCCGTAATCGGACCCATGGCCCCTGTAGGCGACATATCCCGATCCCTCGCAGATCTCCGAGATATCGTTCTCCATGGAGTTGATCACACCATCCGCGATCTGGTTGCCCGTATTGAACGGGCCAATGTAGTCATAGGTCCATCCGAGGTCCTCGAAATCCTTGCATATCCATCTGGCCGGGGTTGCCTGCATCCTTTTGTAGGTGATGTCAAAACCAGAGAACGAGGCGCCGTGGGTCCTCCAGTCCTTCTCCTGCGGACCCCCCGCCACATCCCTGTAATCGACATGTACCAGGTCCACGAAGTCGTCGAACATGTAGGTCTTTGCCAGCTGGTTGGATGCAAGCGATACCTCGAACTGGATTATCCTGCCGAGTCCGGCATCCATGGTATGGCGGTCATCGTCCAGGAAACCGTAGAAGATATCCGAGTTGACCAGATCGCCCTCTCCTGGGACGGACATCAGGAACTGTGGGACGGCGGATGCAGAGCCCACGATCGCCACATATTCGGGTGTCCCGTATCCGGAGGCCACGTGTCTGATCAGATCGTAATAGCCTACCGCCCTTCTGTTCTGGGAGAGCTCCATGTTGATCTCCCAGTCCGCCTCGGTTGACGGGGGCGCTGAGGTTATCACATAGGCGTTGTGGTGGGCGCTCATCTGTCCCGTCATCAGGGATAGGTCCGGGCAGAACCAGGCGTCGTCGTACTCGTCGTAATCGGGGGTGCCAGCCTTGAGGGTCTCAAGGGAATGGTCATGGGGATTGGTCGCAAGGATGTAATCCGAAGATATCCCCAGGGCTTTATTGGCGGTCCATGCCTCCTCCTGTGAGAGGAAGGTAGCCTTGCCTTTTACCATCGCCAGGTTCCGGTTGCAGGCGGTTGTCGTCGCCCAGAGCGCCTCCTCGTATGTGGCAACGGTCATCACGCCGTCGAACCCCTCGAATATGGAGCAGATCTCGGAAGTCAACGGGAACAGGTTCTCCTCTGCGATGGGCGTCAAGGCCTCGGCTGAAAGCTGGGAGTTTATCGTGTCCAAGGAGGATTCGTCATTGGAGAATAGTATCTTATCCCGATCTGTCCTGAGGTGGGAGATGGTAAACAGTTCCTGCCCTGAAAGCCCCCCTTCCGGATCCATGACGATCAGGGGATGATACGGCGCGTCCTTCCCTTTTTGAACCAGGGGTGAGAGGGTCGCTATCGCCAACAGGTCCTCCTCGGTTTGAGGATAATCGGTTATTATCATGTAATCCGAGGGAAGCTCCCTGGTGGGCGAGTACTCGTCCACGACCTCAACCTCCGGCCTGGTCATCAGGAATACAAGGACACCGACCATTCCCAGCATAACAACGACGGCTACCGCCGCGATCTTCATTGTCCTGGGCCTTCCGGGATATCCTTTCCGCGTATCATCCATGACGGATCACTCCATTTTCTCTAAGGGGTTGTCGCTCCCCTGGGTTGGTCCCTACCTGCTGAGATGGCAGGGGCCCCTATGATCTTTATCTATTCTCGGCCGGTCTCACTTGAGTTCCCCGGCTTCAAGCAGAAGGCCCAT
>JAUVLN010000035.1 GCA_030600725.1 Thermoplasmatota archaeon
TCCGGCTCGCCAAGCTCCATCTTCTGGAGTCTGATCCTATCGACCCAACCATCCTTGCCCAGGACCTCGAGCGGGTTGGACAGGAAGTGGAACTCGACGCCCTCCTGATCCGCGTGGTGTACCTCCTCTACCCTTGCAGGAGCCTCTTCCCGCGACCTTCTGTAGACGATCATGGACCTCTCGGCTCCCAGCCTGAGCGCGGTCCTGACGCAGTCCATTGCGACGTTGCCGGCGCCCACGACCGCCACCTTCTTTCCCATACCTATGGGGGTATAGCTATCCTTCACATTCGGCGGGTTCATCAGGTTTACACGGGTGAGGAACTCATTTGAGCTCATCACACCATTCAACCCTTCTCCGGGGATCCCGAGGAACCTCGGGAACCCCGCACCCGTGCCTATGAAAACGACGTCGAACCCCTTCTCCTGCATGAGCTGGGGTATCGTCAATATCCTGCCGATCGCCATGTTGGAGACGAACTTGACCCCCAGCCTCATCAACTTGGAGATCTCCTCGTCTATGACATCCTTGGGCAGACGGAACGAGGGGATGCCGTATTTCAGCACTCCCCCGAACGTATGAAGGGCCTCGAACACCGTCACGTCGATACCCGAGAGGGCCAACCCCTGGGCACATGCGATGCCCGCGGGTCCGGAGCCGATGATGGCGGCCTTCCTCGGAGGCTCCGCCTTCGGGACCTCCTCCCTCACGCAGACGTTCTGTCGGACCGCCCAGTTCCCAACGTATCTCTCCAGCTTTCCGATGGAGACGGGGTCGCCCCTGATCCCCAGGATGCATTTCTGCTCGCACTGTATCTCCTGGGGGCACACCCTGCCGCAGACCGCGGGAAGGGGGTTCTGTTCGGTGAGAACCGTATACGAATCGAGGAGGTCGCCCTCGACTATCTGCTTGATGAAGCCCGGTATGTCTATTAACACCGGGCACCCCAGAACGCACTGGGGGTTCTTGCATTGAAGGCATCTGGAGGCCTCCTCCCTTGCCATCTCCGCCGTATATCCGATGACCACATCGTCGAAGTTCTTGACCCTCTCCCCGGGGTCCTGTTCCGGACATGGGATACGGGGTTTCATCGCCATCACGATCCCTCCTTCATCTTCTTTATGGCCCTGCACTCCTCCTCGTAGCACTCCTGGGCGGCGCACTCCTCCTTCTTGAACCGACCCTGCCTGGACATGAGCTCATCCCAGTCCACCTCGTGTGCGTCGAAATCGGGGCCGTCCGCACAGGCGAACCTGATCTTTCCACCGACGTTCACACGACAGCTGCCGCACATCCCGATCCCGTCCACCATGATGGTATTCAGGGAGACGATGGTCTTGACGTTGTACTTCTTCGTCAGGTCGGCACACGCCTTCATCATTATGAGTGGGCCGACGGCCACGACCTCATCGATGTCGTCGTACTCCTCGAGGACCTCCTTGAGCACCGTCGTCACAAAGCCCTTGGTTCCGAAGCTGCCGTCATCCGTGGCGACCCTGAACTCGTCGCTGTATCTCTTGAACCGGTCATCCCAGAATATGAGGTCCTTGTTCCTGAACCCAACTATTGAGATCGTGTAGTTGCCAACCTCCTTGTACGACCTGAGCTGGGGGAACACCGGCGCAACGCCGAGCCCTCCTCCGACCAGAACGACCTTCCCCTTGCCCTTCTCTATATGGCTGGGGATCCCAAGAGGGCCCATGAGGTCGAGGATCTCCTCTCCAACCTCCATGTCCATCATCTCGTTGGAGGCCCTTCCAACCGCCTGGATGACGCAGGTTATGGTCCCTTTTTCAACATCGAAATCCGCGATCGTCAATGGTATCCGTTCCGCTCCCTCCCTCACACGCACCATAACGAACTGGCCGGGTTTCGAAGCCCTGGCGAGATCCGGTGCATCCAGTTCCCAGAGGAAGGTTACAGGCGAAAACTGTTCCCGTCTGAGTATCCTTGCCATGATCACTCCTCACTTGAAAGAAAATGGTCAGAACCCATCATCTGCTTGATCCACAGAGGGGTTTTGCATCCGTGGTCCGTGATATATTAGTGATATTTGAACTTTAACCCGCCCGGATGTTACATTCTCTTCCGAGTCGTCGTTTTCAGATGTCAGGGATGTTATTGGACCCATTCTGGATAAACCCTAAATACTCCCTGTACATCGTTCATATTGGCCGGGATAGGTGCATATGACAGAAGATTCGGGTTCCATAGATTACGACGGGGATTACAGGTCCAACTTCAACGACTTCCACAACCTCATGACCTACAGGGTCAGCAGGATCCTGCTCGTATCCAGCCTCTACGATGCCTTCACGCTCGAGGAGGAGGGGCTCCTGTTCGAGCAGATATCGGAGGAGTACAGGGACCTTGCGCTTTCCTCACCCCCCCAGGTCATCCGCGTATCCTCGGGAGAGAAGGCCCTCAAGGAGATGGACCGGGAGAAATACGACCTGATAATCACAATGGCAAGGCTTTCGGACATGGACCCCTACAAGTTCGGAAAGAAGGCCAAACAGAACAGCCCCGATGTCCACGTGATACTGCTCCTGACCGATATGGAGGACATACCCATATTTCACACTCCCGGCAGGGTGGACGGAATAGACAAGGTGTTCTTCTGGAACGGCGACTCCGCTCTGTTCATGGCCATCATCAAATACGTTGAGGATCAGCTCAACATGGTCAACGACATGAAGACGGGACACGTCAGGGCCCTTCTGATCATCGAGGATTCGCCCAGGTACTACTCCGTCTTCCTGCCGATGATCTACAAGGAGATAATGGGCCAGACGCTCTCCCTGATGACCCTGGGCCTCAACGAACAGGAGAAGATCCTGCGCAGGAGGGCCAGGCCCAAGATCCTTATGGCCGAGACATACGAGGACGGTATGGGGCTGTTCGAGAGGTTCAGGGGAAACATACTGGGGATCATATCGGACCTGAAGTACCCCAGGAACGGGGAGAAGGTGGACGATGCGGGATTCCAGCTGGCGGATGCGATCGGGGATGAGGCCCCCATCCTGCTGCAGTCATCACACATCGAGCACGAGAGCAGGGCGCAGGAAATGGGAATCCCCTTCATATACAAGAAATCCAAGGCATTGAAACAGGGCTTTGGGAAGTTCTTCAGGGAGAGGCTGGGCTTTGGTGATTTCGTCTTCATGCTCGAGGATGGTACGGAGATCGACAGGGCCAGGAACATCATGGAGTTCACCGAAAAGATGAAAACGGTTCCCGTGGAGTCGGTCATATTCCATGGTTCCCGCAACCAGTTCTCCAACTGGCTGATGGCGCGTGGGGAGATCTCCCTGGCCAGAATGCTCCGCCGCAAGAGCATCTCCGACTTCGGGACCGACGAGGAGATGAGGGGGTTCCTCCTGGATGTGATCGGGAAGCACAGGAGGGAGAAACAACTGGGCATCATAATGGACTTCTCCAGGCAGAACTTCGAGTTCGAACAGACCTTCACCAGGCTTGGAGGGGGGTCCCTCGGGGGCAAGGGACGCGGGATAGCGTTCCTCTCGTCATTGTTCAGCAGGAGCGGATACATGACGGAGTCGAATAAATGCAGGATCATGCTTCCCGAGACGCTTGTGATAGGCACCGACGAGTACGACCGCTTCATGAAGGAGAACGGCATCCGGGAGGCGGCACTGGAGGGCCTGGAGGACGAGAGGATCAAGGAGCTGTTCCTCGATACATCCTTCAATGAGAAGATGAGGGAGGAACTCGGGAGATATCTCAAACACATGATCTGTCCTATGGCGGTGAGATCCTCCAGCCTGCTGGAGGATTCCCAGAACCAGCCATTCGCGGGGATCTATACGACCTACTTTCTTCCCAACAACCACCCCGACGAGGAGGTCAGGCTGGATCAGCTCCTCATGGCGATACGACTCGTCTATTCGTCGGTGTTCTCCAGGAAAGCGAAGGCCTACTTCAGGACGCTGGTTCAGCTCCCCGAGGAGGAGAAGATGGCCGTAGTCATCCAGAATCTGGTGGGGAACCGGCACGGGAACCATTTCTATCCGATGATCTCCGGCCTGGCCCAATCGCACAATTTTTACCCTGTCCCTCCCCTCGGGAGGGGGGATGGGATCGCCAACGTCGCACTGGGACTGGGCAAGATAGTCGTGGAGGGGGAACAGGTCCTGAACTTCTCCCCCGAGCATCCAAAGACGATCCCCGGTTTCAATACGCCCGGAGAGATAATGGCCAACTCCCAGAAGCATTTCTACGCCCTGAACATGGATAGGACGGAATTCGACCTGTCCAAAGGGGAGGAGGAGACGCTGCTCAGGCTCGATATCAATGAGGCGGAAGAGAGCGGTGCCCTCGATTACCTTGCAAGCACGTTCGACGCCAATGACAACAGGATGAGGGACGGGACCATGGCCAATGGCCCCAGGGCCATCACATTTGCCGGGGTGCTCAAGTACAACATGCTTCCGCTTGCTCCGATCCTGAAGAACCTGCTGTCCATAGGCAGAAAGGGAATGGGCCGCCCTGTGGAGCTCGAATTCGGGACGAGGATGGGGGACGACAACATCCCCGAGTTCCACGCCCTGCAGATACGGCCTTTCATCACCCTGAAGGAGAAGGTGGAGCTGACCATCAGCGATGAGGAGAGGGAGGCCGCCGTGATACGGTCGGATAAGGTGATGGGGAACGGGAGGGTGGATGATATCGAGGATATCATATTCGTTCCGCCGGATACGTTCGACTCTTCAATGACCAGGGAGATCGCAAACGAGATAGGGAAGCTCAACGGGGATTTGGAGGGGAGGCCGTACCTGCTCATCGGCCCTGGCAGATGGGGGACCAGGGATCGTTGGCTTGGGATACCCGTGGATTGGGACCAGATCTCCAACGCCAGGGTTATCGTGGAATACTCCACCGAGGATTTCAGGGTGGACCCGTCCCACGGGACCCATTTCTTCCACAACCTCACCTCGAGGGGGATCCCCTATTTCACGCTCACACACGGTTCGAACGATGCCCACCTGGATTGGGATCGGTTGAAGGGGTCCGATACCGGGTACGGATCGAAGATGGTGCGCCACATCCGCCTCGATCGTCCGATAACCGTGAAGGTGGACGGAAGGCCCGGATACGGTGTTGTGATCTGGGAAAAAGATCCACAATGAATCTGACCGATCAATTGATCTGAAAAAAAGAAGGTGCCCCGACCTGAAGTCGGGGCTTTACATCTCCCGTTATGCCTACCAGTGTCCCTGGTCGAGCATTGCGTCCGCGATCTTCACGAAGCCGGCTATGTTTGCGCCTACCACGTAGTTGCCCTTGAATCCGTACTTCTCTGCGGCGGCGTATGTATTCCTGTGGATGTTGACCATGATCTGGTGGAGCTGTTTGTCAACCTCCTCGGCGGACCAGGAGAGGCCTATGTGGTTCTGGCACATCTCGAGGCCGGATGTGGCTACGCCACCGGCGTTTGCTGCCTTGCCGGGCCCGAACAGGGTCTTGTTCTCCACGAAGAGGTCCACGGCCTCGGGGGTGGAGGGCATGTTGGCGCCCTCTGACACCGCGATACAGCCGTTGTTCAGGAGAACCTTTGCCTCATCCCCGTTGAGCTCGTTCTGGGTAGCACAGGGGAGTGCAACATCGCAGGCGATCTTCCAGGGCCTCTCTCCAGCGTAGTACTCGACGCCGAACTTGTCAGCATACTCGTTGATCCTGCCCCTTCTGACGTTCTTGAGGTCCATTACATAATCCCACTTCTCACCCGAAATGCCTGATGGGTCGTGGATGAAACCGCCGGAGTCTGAAAGGGTTACGACCTTTCCTCCAAGCTCGTTGACCTTCTGGGCCGCGTACTGTGCTACGTTTCCGGACCCGGAGATCGCAACCGTCTTGCCGGTAAAGGTCTCGTTTCTGGTCTTGAGCATCTCCTCGGCGAAGTATACATTACCGTATCCGGTGGCCTCGGGCCTGATGAGGGATCCGCCCCAGTTGAGCCCCTTTCCGGTGAGGACGGACTCGAACCTGTTGGTGATCTTCTTGTACTGTCCGTACATGAACCCGATCTCCCTGCCGCCCACGCCGATATCGCCTGCGGGGACGTCCGTGTTGGGTCCTATGTGCCTGTAAAGCTCCGTCATGAAGCTCTGGCAGAAGCGCATTACCTCGTTGTCGGACTTTCCCTTGGGGTCGAAGTCGGAACCGCCCTTTCCGCCGCCCATTGGCAGGCCGGTGAGGGCGTTCTTGAAGATCTGCTCGAAGCCCAGGAACTTTATGATACCGATATAGACCGAGGGGTGGAACCTGAGCCCACCCTTGTAGGGTCCGATCGCCGAGTTGAACTCGATACGGAAACCCCTGTTCACCTGGATATCACCGCCGTCATCCATCCAGGGGACCCTGAACATAATCTGGCGCTCCGGCTCGACGATCCTCTCGAGGACCCTGGCCTTTGCGTACTCAGGCTTCTTCTTGATCACCGGTTCCAGGGACTCCACGACCTCCTTGACAGCCTGGTGGAACTCCTTCTCGCCGGGATTTCTGCTGATTACCCTGTCCATTATCTCATCGACTGACATCTTGAATACCTCCGGTTCCCCCTTCCAGTCCCTTTGGGACCAGGGATGTGGGGGGTGGTTAATGACCTTGAGGGCCCTACGGGCCGTCAAATTGTGGTCGGTCCCCCGTACAAAGTGGTTGTATATAAATCGTACGATTCCAGGATAGGAGAGGGAAACGAAAATCTTACAAATGGACGGGATAATGGAAAATACCGAGCGGAGGAACACACATCTGTTAACGATATTACGAGTCACTCCTCCTCCGAGTATTTCTTCGATAGCTTTGCGGGGACGATGTAGAAGAACATGATCAGGAGGATCGTTACGACGAACACGAGGATCAGCAGATACGGTTCATCCCCATCCTCTTTTTCCGGCCCCCGTTCCTCCACCCTCTCCATATCCACCTCGAATTCTAGGTCCCCGTTCAGGTCGAACTCGAAGCGAAGGTCCTGATACCCCTCTCCGAATATAATGAGTGCATAATGGCCCAAAGGAAGGTACATTACGATCGTACCATTCTCCACCTTCATTGACGATCCCTCGATATCCTCAATGGAGACGTTCAGGATCGTTCTTATGAGGCTTCCATCCGACCCATCCCTTACCCTGCATTCCAATTCGTACAGCCTTACCTCGATGGTGAATTCGATCCGGGCATCTTCAAGCCAGTTGCCCGCGAGGTCTGTGCCTTCTATTGCCAGATTGTATGGGACGCCCCCCTCAAGGAGGAGGGTTGAGATATGGACGGTCTTCCTCGAACCGAACATCAAGGAAACACGATTCCCATTTAATGTGAAGACCATCTTATCAAGGTCCATATCCTCCGAGAACCTGATCGTGACGTTCTCCACCTCATATCCGATCAACGATGAGTTCGGCAGAACCTCGAGTATTGCGGGTGGTGTCAGGTCCACGGTGAAATTAACCTTGCTCTCCGCAATGTTGCCCGCCTGATCGAAAGCCCTTATCATCATTTCATGGCATCCCTCTTCGATATCGGGGATGTTGTGATCAATGGAATCAAGTAATATCATCTCACCGTCAAGGTGCCTCTCTATCCTGAGTATGTCATGATCGTCCAGCAGATACCCGACCACCTCGATGACCGAGGCATTTAGAAGGTCCCCTTCCCTTGGAAGGACTATCTCCATATCCGGTCGGATCCTGTCGATACCGAAACAGACCTCTTTTTCCATGGAATTCCTGTAGTGATCGATCACGATGACCTTTACCTTATGAAATCCGTCTCCCAACCCGGTGATGTTGTGGGACAGGTTCCCGGTAACATCTATTGGGATCCCGTTGTTTATCGATATGAATACCTCGCATCCTCCGATCCCGATATCGGAATAATTCCAACTGACGAATATCTCATCGGTATTGAACCAACTTCCATTAACGGGGTTTAAAATATCCAGCACGGGAGGAGTTCTATCAATAAAATACGATGTTGGAACGGAGGGGAACGTTAACCCGATTTCACATAAGGATTGGACCATGTAAGAGTAATTATGAAGGTCGGATACGTTATAGTCTCGATAATAATCCTGGTCCCCGGTGACCCTTGAGACCTCCTCAAATGGCACTCTATTTTCAGACCTGTAGATGACGTGTTCGGTTGCGATCGGGTGATCGAATGTCATAAGGATAGAGCTGCTCTCGTCCTCGAATTCCGTTATCCTGGGAGGAATAATTATCTCCCTGGGAATGTAGGCTATCGGGGAGGTATCGATGAAATGAGGCTCTTCCATCACGCCCGTCATAAAATCGTATGGTCCGATGTGATCGCTCCAGTAGTTGCCGGATACATCTGTTCCCTCCAAGATCGACACCTGACTGCTGTTCTCGACCATATGGTTGTTATTGAGGAAAGCGTTGTTTTTCACAACATCTTCGCCGGAGGTGAGTGACAGCGCATAACTGGATCCTTCATGGAATTGGTTCCCCTCGATGATGCAGGATCCTCCGTTGAATGTGCTGATCCCCGCGTCATTCGATTGGAATACGTTAACGCTTACTACCAATCCACTCTCCCCATTATTGAAGATCCCGTGGGAATTGTTTATGAAAGCACTCCCGATTATTTCATCTCTATGTGGATAGCTTCTCACATCAAGGCCGATCCCGTTGCCCTGAAAAATACAATTCTCCAACCGATAGCTCCCTTGAACCTCCATCCCGATCCCGCATCCTGAAGCAGAGGAATTCCTTATGACCGCAGAATCTGCAAGAATATAATAGCCAACGGTTGCGTTAGATATCGAAAAATTGGATATCTCCACGTAGGATGCATAAATCAATACCTGTCCATATTTTACATCATCATTTACATTCACATAGGAGACATCTGAATTCTTATAGATGAGAACCGGGAGTGAATTGACCTCATTGTAAGGGCCAATGACCTGTGCACGGAACCTTTTCCTGAAATCACCGAATGTGATGGAACAGTTGAACATCCTGTTTTTTTCCAGAACATTTTGAACACCATCTTCTATATGGATCCCATAACCCAGGTTGGAGCTGATCGTGTTATTCCTGATAACGGCCTTATCACCGTCTATAAATATTCCATCTCCCGAAGTTGATTGGATCAAGTTATCACAGATCGTGACATTTATCGAAGAAAAAACATATACAGAAATAGCCAGACCACATTCGACGATCGTATTTCGAGATACCAGAGTTTCAGTGGGTTTATGCTTTATTCCTACATCACAAAATTCGATATGGTTATTGATAATACTCATCCTGAAAGTAGATGACATCTGGATGGCAATGCCAGAATTACAGTGGGATATCATGTTCCCTGAACATAAAGAATCTCTTCCTCGAGTTACGCTGATGCCGTCATCCTTCATGTCGTGGATGGAATTATTCCGAATCAACACTTCCAAGGATCCGCTCAGTTCCACTCCCCTGTCACAATCCATCATCTCATTTCTCGCCACTTCCACATTTTCCGATCCCTCTACCAATATTGAATAATAATTTCCATTCAATGTACAGTTTGTAATGCTGACGTTAATGGATGAGATCAACTCCAATCCCTGGTAGATGTGATCCTTGAAGGTCGAGTTAGATATGATAATTCCATCTGACAGTAGGACCATCAAACCATATGTTCCGTTATCGATCGAAATGTCCTCTATCTTGAGGTTGGTCACATTCACAAGGATCATCTGACCACAGACTGGTGAGATCATACTATAATTGTAATCCATATCCTTTAAGATCATAAGCGGTTTCCCATTTACTGTGTTGTTATCTCCTATATCATTCTGTTCATACGTATCCTCTGTCCCCTTGAACACAAGAGAACAATTGATCAGAGAATTGGAGAATATCAGGTTTTTGATCGAGGATATAAATAAAATTCCATACTCCTCAGGATCTTTCAAGGTATTGTTCCATACGATGTTCATCGAGGAGAGCGAGGCAAGGGTAATGCCGTCCCCGTCACCGAATCCGTCAATATAATTCTCGGTGATCAGGTTGTAATCAGACCCGTCCAATCTGACGCCCTCATCACTTGTGTAATACAGTCCATTTCCCTCTATCCGGTTATGGTGTGATCCATCCAATTGAATTCCAGGGCCGTTATAATAACCAGTATTATTCAGGATCAGATTTTTATCCGAATATTCAAGGTGTATCGCATCCCTGAGATTCTGATCGAAAGTACAGTTTTCAATCCTGGACCCATCCGTATCCTCCAACTCTACCCCCCTAAGGTTTCGATATAAGTAGGAATTTCTTATGTAAACGTCTACACATGTATCGACGGTGATCCCGTTTGTATTGTACTCAAAAGTTGAGTTGGAGATCATAATGGACCCGAGGTTGTGCAGGATCAATCCCGAGCTGGGAAATGGATGAGGGAACCCATCCGTTGCATTGTAGAACGAACAGTTCTCTATCAATATATTCAATGTGGTGTTTGCGATGAGGAGGCCATAATACCCTCCGAAGACATCTATGGAAAGGTTCGAGATAACGATCGGGGCATCCTTGGTCCCGTTTCCCGTCCAGTTCCTCTCCGATGCCATATCGATGAGCTCGGTATCTGACCCGATCGTTATCGCACCGAGAGGACCCCTTGAGAGAACGGTTGAAGGTTCCACATCAATGAAAGATGATACCATCAACACATTTGATAACATCAGCAATGATATGATCATGAAAGAGCCGAGTTTCAACTCCTCTGCCTCCGATTGGGACAACATGGATTTGTAGGTATAAAAAGTTGGGTCACAGCTTCCTGGCTTGGAGGTATGTATCCACCAGTGCGAAAACCACAAGGAGCGGTGACAACAGGAATATCCAGAATATGGGGTCGCCCGTATCGTACTCCATGAGAAAAGATAGGATCCCCACGACGATGAGCGGAACGGAGGTCTGTAAAAGCCTCTTCCCTCCGTGGGAGTTGATCTCGTACCAGTTCTCATCCGATTCCATAGCCTTCTTCATACGAAAGCCTATCAGGTTGTTCTTCGGAAGCTTCTTCAGGACGAGGATCAGCCCGTAGGCTGCGAAAAGGACCCCCATTAGCAGATAGATGGTACCGACCCACTGGTTGATCTCCATGTTCCCAACGACAGCTCCGGATGTTATCCCCGATAAAATACACTTCCCCCGTATCCATGTGCAACAACACCAGGACCACCTCTTTGACGACGGACCCACGGGCCTTCGATACTGCGTGAACTCGCCATCCCTCTATTTTATAGAAAAGTGAGAAATATTTCGAATAGTTAATATACACATACGATATTCCACGGAAGAAGAGGGATAGTCGTGAAGGTTCTGGCAATCAACGGAAGCGCAAGGAAGGATGGCAATACGGCCATACTGATAAGAACGGTTCTTGCCCAGCTGGAGAAAGAGGGTATCGAGACGGAGCTCATCCAACTTTCCGGCAATATCATCAGGGGCTGCACCGCATGTGATGCTTGCATCAGGAACGGGGACGGAAGATGTGCGGTAGAGGGAGATATGATCAATGAGCTTATCGTGAAGATGGCAGAAGCGGATGGGATCATACTCGGTTCCCCGGTATACTTCTCGAATATGACCTCCGAGCTGAAAGCCGTGATCGACAGGGTGGGAAGGTTGGCACGGGCCAATGGCGGCCTCCTGAACAGGAAGGTGGGTGCAGCTGTTGTCGCGGTCAGGAGGGCCGGGGCGCTCACCACATTGAACGCCATCAACCAATTCTTTCTGGTGGAGAACATGATGGTCGTTGGATCCTCTTACTGGAACCTGGGGATAGGGAGGGACATCGGCGAGGTTAAGGATGACGACGAGGGCATGAGGACCATGGAGGACCTCGGGAAGAATATGGCATGGCTTCTAAAGAAGGTCAACGCATAGCCTCCTCCATACATATTCATCAAGAACGTTTTATTAAG
>JAUVLN010000056.1 GCA_030600725.1 Thermoplasmatota archaeon
ATGCTGATATGGAGATGTTCATTCTAACAGGGATCTTCATGGTGACATCCGGTGTTCTTCTCCTGGTCTGGAATTCCGATATCATCCTCTGGGTGGTGGAGAGGGCCGTAACCCTGGTGGGGATCTCTCCGGCTTCGATCAAGATATCCATCTCCTATCCGATCAAGAAGAGGTTCCGGACCGGCGTGACCATCTTCATGTTCGCCCTCATAATATTCACGATCACGACGATGTCCATGATAGTGGCCCTCTTCAACGTCAACATAGACCAGTTCGAGAAGAGCATCGGGGGAGGATACGACATCATCGCCATCTCGGCCGTCGATATAGGTGATATTGAGGCAACTATTATGGCCGAGGACCCGAAGAGCTATGGGTCGATCAACTGGGATAGGTCCGTCTCCCTTTCGATGGGCCTTTTAAAGATGAACTATTCCGATCCTTTTCATGGCCCTTCAGGTGAAGGTTCCAACCTGGAGACCATCTATCAATGTGCAGGTGTTTCGGACAAGTTCATCCAGAGGAATACCTACGGATTCTCGGAGGTGGCCTGGAACATCATCGATGAAGGGGGAAATGAGGAGCACACCGATCGTCTTGTCTGGGAATCGCTCAGGGGAACGGATCTCATCATACTGGACGGCAGCCAATCCAGCGCGAGCGGTCTGGGTCCCCCGGGCCAGAGTCACATGGAGTTGGGAGATGAGATCACCCTCCAGACGTTGGATGGCAGGTTCTACAACAAGACCGTCATCGGCTTCACCGAACAGTTCGGGATCTCTGCCGTATTCATGTACGAGGATGCCGCTGCGGAGGAGTTCGGGGTCACGGAGAAGACGATACATCTGGTGAGTTTGAAGGACGTTGATGACATGGACGGCTTCGCAAATGGACTTCGCCGCTCCATGTTGAGATACGGGCTCTACACGATCATCATTGAGGAGATCGTTGGAGAGATGCTCAAGGCGCAGAACGCGTTCTTCGACCTGTTCAACGCCTTCTTATCCCTCGGCCTTGTGATAGGCATTGTCGGCCTCGGCATCGTCACCCTCCGCTCCGTATACGAGAGGCGTCACGAGATCGGCATGATGAGGGCGATAGGGTTCAAGAGAAAGCAGGTCGTGGTGTCGTTCCTTGGGGAATCCGCTTTCATCGCTGGCTCCGGCCTGTTGACCGGGACGATACTGGGTATCGTCGTCGGATGGATCATCTGGAGGGACGGGATGGGCGATCTTCTTCCCGAGTTCGGGGTCCCCTGGCTCAAGCTCACTTTGATAGTAGCGGTCGCACTCTTCTTCGCGCTCGTATCTTCTATACCCCCCTCCATGAAAGCGTCAAGGGTGTCTCCTGCAGAAGCTCTCAGGTACGAGTGATGGCACGGCCCCGGGTCCGGGGTATATTTTCATCACATACAGCCTGTGACATGTTCAACCTTCGTACTATAAACCTTTAAAAGGGGTCGTCACCTGAATCAATTATATGAAGGTGACCCCATGTTCGATACATCCAACAAGATGACACATCTCCTGCTGCCATTGATCCTATCGATGCTTTTTCTGATCCCGATGGTACCCGTTGATGGAGATGGATGCTACATCCCGGCCAGGCCGAATATAGGCGTTTCGGAGCCGGGGCAGAAGGCGGTGATCGCATGGAACGGCACCCACGAGAGGATGTACCTGTCCGTGGATATCTGGGCCGAGGAGCCCACAGAGGGTCTTCACGTAGTACCATTTCCAACAAGACCAACAGTTGCTCTGGGCAATGTATCCATATTTGAGAATATAACGGAAGAGTTCACCGGTAGGGTTCACGAGATCACAGATGAGTGGTATGGAGCGGATGGATCAGGCAATGCGGGCGGAGGCAACTCGACAACCTCTATCGAGATCGAGTTCCACGAGATCCTTGGCGTTCACGATCTCACGGTCATCAAGGTCAAGGATGTTGATGGTTTCAAGGAGGAGATAGAGGCAATACTGGACGATCTTGGTATTGCAATGGAGAGTTGGCCGGAAGGTCTGGAAAGTGTGATCTGCAATTACACCCAGCGAGGATTTCCCTATTTCGCCATCGATCGTTTCTCGGTGGAGCCCGAGGAGATGTCCATCGATCCGATAATGTACGAATTCCAAACGGACAGGGTGATCTTCCCGCTGGAGATATCATCTCCCCTGGATGGTTTATCCACGATCAAGCTCAGCATAATAACTCCCGAGAAAATACCGCTGGACCTATCCGGGGCGGAGGAGTATTTCAGTACGATCATGGAGGGAAGGCTTCTATCAGAACAGGTCGAACGTATCGATCCCTCCCTGGCCTATATGTTCGACTCCCACTGTCTGGCACTCTTTCTGGAGGGGAGGGTGAACCTGAGTAAGCTAAGGGGAGACCTGGTGCTTGAACCGTTCAGGGACGCATCATGGATGCTTGTCAGTGATCATATGGAGATATGCGATTACACGGACGAGGAGGGGAGAAAGCAAACCGGAATGCTCCTGTGGTCGAACAAGCTGGATGAAACGGGGGGGAGGTTCGTCTCAGGGGAGACCGGGGAGCTGATCTGGGAAACCGATGATCTTTTCTTGCACAGGGACGAGTGGGACTATCGAAATGGGATGATCCTGGAGGACCTGGATGGCGATGATGAGTTGGATCTGATCGTTCTTCAGATGGTTTCAGGGGGCCAGTATGTATCCCGGTTCGATGGGAGTGACGGCAGCCTGTTGTGGAGGGCCAACCTGACGGTATTTCTCTGTAACTATCACTGGACAACAGTGGATGAGTTCGGAGACGCATATCTGGTGATGCCCACCACCGAAGGGATCGTATCATTGAAGTTGAGGGATGGTTCCTTTCTACTCAACGACTCCCTATATTCGGAAAGCTACCAGAGGATCGATATTGACCGTATAGGGATGATATCATCACCTTCGGGAGATATCCTCATCATCCCGGATTCAAGGTATGATCTTCTCATATTGATGGACCCTATTTCCCTTGAAGTGATCCTCAGCGAATATGGTTATGAATATCTTGATCACTTCTATCACAAGGAGGATGGGAGGGACCTCATCCTGTGCAAGATCGCGTATAACCTCGTCCTATTGGATCCCCAGAACGGATTCCGTGTCGATGTTCTCCCTGAGGTCGATGGCCGGTACATTGACCATTATCACGAGGATGGTGATCATTTTCTGATCTTCCTCAAGGACGACAGGACCGCTGTAAAGTTCGATCTCACACATGGGAAGTTCATGTGGATGACGACCTTCGAGAAACTTGAGGGGTATTACGGCACCCTCAGGCTCCACCTTGCCGATGTCAATGGCGATGAACAGGATGATGTGATGCTCTATTACGAACAGAGGTATCTGGATTGGTGGGGCTACTATGTCAATATAGATCCGGATTCGGTGTACATGGTGGTTCTGGATGGAGCTGATGGTTCGCCGATCCTTACGGAACGTAGAAGGGTACTGCATCCTGGACTCGATCTCGACGGGGACGGGGAGATGGAGGTGCTGATGGACTCACCTGATGAGGTCCAGATAGTGGATCCCGAAACCGGCCGGGTTTCGATCTCATTTGTAAAAGAACACGTCAATGCCCTGGTCAGATGCCCGATCGTTGAGGACCTGAACGAAGATGGGATCGAGGATATCGTTCTGGCCATTTTCGAAAGAAGTTGGTCTGGCTACCATTATGGGTATATCGCTGACAGGCTGGTGATAATAGATGGGCGGTTATGCGAGCAAACAGGTGAGATCGAGGTTACCGGGAATATCCGCAATATCGATGCCATCGACCTTGTGGATGGGGGAAAAGGAATAGTGCTTCAAATGGAGGATCAGGTCATTCAATTCCCGTTTTCCATTGACCTGGACCTCCGGGCCGGCTCGGATGTCGTTGATAGAGGAGAGGGGACGACCTTGATCCTTACCGCCAGGAGCGGTGACGGCCCGATGGAAGGGGCCTGTGTGACATGGTCATCATCCCGCGAGGGCGAGATATTCTCTCCCACGGTGGAATGGATGCCCGGCATGTACATGACGCGGTGGACACCTTCTCATGAAACTATCGGAGAGGTGGAGATCACTGCGATGATCCGCTCCGAGGATGATCTCATCCACTGGGAGACGGATACGACGATCACGGTCAACGGCGATGTGGAGAGGGTTCTCCCCGGATGGTTCCAGTTCACAGCATGGCTATCTCCCGACGATCAGGTTATCCTCGGCAACAGCACCTATGCATTCGTATCGGTCCAGGGTCTCGAAGGAGAGGAGTTCAACATATCGGTAGAGGAGGTTCAAGGGGATGGAACCATTGCAGACAGGATGTGGGTCTCCAGGAACTTATGGGCATACAGATACTGGCCCTATGGTGAGGCCGGTCTCAGGAATCTGCTGGTCAAGGTATCTCACGGAGATGACCTGCTCTTTGTGGATGTATTATCCCTTGAGCTGATCTATCCGGAGGTAGAGGAGCCACCTTCCTCCCCCATCGAGGAACAGCCCTTGGGGGTCCCCCCCAGGATGGAGCTTCTTAGCAGTACAGCCTATCCCGGATCGATGATCTCCCTTCTGGTCATCTCCAATGAGGACCTCTCATCCTATCAGTTCGAGTCAACAGACCACGATGTGGGAGGATTCTTCACCCCTTTCGAACCCATTGACGGAGGCATCTGGTCCTGTCATTACCTGGTTCCCGAGATCGAGGGTTCGATCCTGTTATCTGTACGGATCGTGGATGAGGATGGACCAGCATGGCTACTGGAGGATGTGATCGATGTGATCCTCCGACCGTCCGTTGAGATCCTCTCCATCGTGGAGCCCTCATTCTCGATGTCTCCGCTTTACTCCAGGGAGGAAGAGGAGAGGACCATCAGGATATACCTGAGCGACGAAATGGGAGAGGTGCCGATCGCATCTTTCAACATGATGGACATACCGGATGGATGGTCTCTTGTCTCGATCCAGCTGGAGGAGGAACACCTGGTGTTGGTCCTGATATCGGATGGGACTTCCGGAGGTGAGATCGAAATTCTACTGGTGGATGGTCTGGGTAGGTCCGCAAACCTCACAATTGACCTGATGTGGTCCCTACCATTGAACCATCAGGGATCGGGATATACCATTCTCGATGACTACGACGAAACACCAGCAGGACGGGGAGACCGAGGTGAGGTTGACCCGATATTCATCGTACTGTTATCTGCTGTTACCCTCCTCATGGGGATCGCGGTCATACTTCTGATAAAAAAGGAGAGGACCTCCGCAAGATAACGAGAATTGGCAGGGTAGTTAAATAGAAGGAAGTTTCATCCCAATCGGATGTGGCGCGAGGGCGATTACAAGATCACGGTCATCATAATCTTTACCCTGATCGCATTTTCTGCCCTAAGGCCCACCGTAATCGATCTGTATGAGGATGAGGTCCCCCCATTTAAATTCATAAGGGAGTACGATCTTCCCAATAACCTATCCGCGAATTCATCCATACTGGGATCCATCACACTCGCCGGTGATTATCTTCTGAACCACCTGGATTCCCAGGGGAAGTTCGATTACCTCTATAATGCTTCAAGCGGTAAGAGCGTGGGGGGATACAACGTCCTCCGCCACGCGGGGACATCGTATTCCCTTGCGCTGATCTTCAAGTACACCGGGGAGGAGAGGTTCTTCAACGGGACCATTTCATCGATAAACTATCTCCTGTTCAAGCATCTACATTTCGAGGGGATTGGCCAGTCGAAGTTCGCCTTTATTGAATCCGAGGGAAGGATCAAGCTGGGAGGCGCCGCCCTTGCCCTCCTCGCCCTGGTGGAAGCAGAGAAGATATGTCCCGGGGTGGGCCTGATGGATGAGATTCACGGGCTTGCTGATTTCATTTTGAAGATGCAGTACGAGAACGGATCCGTCAGGTGCTATTTCAGGGAGGAGGACCGACACAATGATTACTATCCCGGGGAGGCCCTCCTGGCCCTGGCAAAGGTACACGACCTCACGGGGGAGGGGAGATATCTGGCCTCTCTGGAAAAAGGGTTGGATTTCTATGTTGACCACTACGGCAGGGGGCGGTATTCCGCCTTCACTCCATGGGGGACGGAGGCGATGGTATACGCCTACGAACACCTGGGGAACTCCTCCTATGTCGACCTCTGTTTCAGGATGGCCGACAGGTGCATGGCCGGACAGATAGGCCCGTGGGAGGGTGTTGACCCTTCCGTGGTCGGGGCATTCTCCTACGACCCCAGGGCGAGTACGGCGAGCAGGGCGGAGGGGGTGATCGATTCATACCTGCTCGCGTCGTTTATGGGGGATAATGTGAGCATGGAACGCTACGGAAACAGCGCCGACTCATCGGCCGGTTTCCTGATGTACCTTCAGCTGAACGAAACGGACGTTTATGGATTCAAGGACCCTGTCATGTCCGCCGGAGGGGTTCCAGCCTCGTACGATGACCTGACCATAAGGATCGATTACGTCCAGCACGCGGTGGTGGTGCTGGTAAAGACGATGGTGTACAGGACCGCACAGGCACACATATGATGCTCTTCATTTCGTCCAGTATGGATCGGTCAGGTCCTCGAAGGCCGTGGTCGCCGCCACCGCTCCCTCGGCCGCCGCGACGACAACCTGCTTCAGGCCCCCCGTCACGTCCCCGGCTGCGTATATTCGAGGCATGGAGGTCCTCCCCTCCCTGTCGATCTTAACGTAACCGTTGTCGTCAAGGTCCAGGTCAAGGGCCTTTGCAAGCTCGTTGTTGGGGATCTCACCCACTGCAATGAATGATCCGCTTATCTCGAGGTCGCTGACCTCACCGGTCTTGACGTTTCGCAGTCTTGCTGCCTTCAATGTCTCCTCTCCGATGAACTCCTCCACGACCGATCCCATGATGGTATTGATATTCCTCTCCTTCACCTGGTCCTGGAGCCTCTTCTCCGCACGGAACTGATCGCGTCTGTGGATGAGCGTCACGTCGCATTCGATGTTCTTGAGATAGACCGCATATTCCAGGGCAGTGTTCCCGCCGCCAACCACAAGGACCTTCTTCCCCTTGAAGAAGAAGCCGTCGCAGGTCGCGCAGTAGCTGATGCCTTTCCCGTTGAAGGCCTCCTCTCCCGGGGCGCCCAGTTTTCTATGCACTGCACCGGTTGCCAGTATGACGGCCCTGGCCCTGATATCTCCCTCAATGGATCCGAGCACGAACATGTCCCCCTCCTTCCTTATGGATGTGATCTCCGTGAACTCGATGATCTTGGAGTACTGCTCCGCGTGCTCCCTCATCTTCATGGTCAGGTCCTGTCCGGAGATCCCCTTCTCCCCCGGCCAGTTCTCGATGAGGTATGAAAGCGCCATCTGTCCCCCCGGCATCATCTTCTCCAGAATGGCCGCTTTCACGCCGGACCTGCCCGCATATATCCCCGCTGCGAGCGCAGCGGGCCCTCCACCTACTATCGCAAGTTCGAAATCCCTGTCAGCCATATTAAACACCTGTTGAACGGATAAGGAGAAAAACCCCATATAATACCTTTTCCGACTGATATATCAGGGCAGCCATCATTTATTACCACTTCCGCCGGGGTATGAGAACGATCCCATATAAATCGGGCAAAATAATATATATCCAGAATGCTAGGTGGTGATATAGTAAATGCATATTGGAGCATTATATCGAGGTAGATGAGCATGAGGCGGATCGCAATGGTAATCCTCACCCTGGGACTTCTGTCCAACGTAGGGATAGGATTGTACCAGAATAACGTGAACATCACCTCGCCGGGAACAGATGACACCGGAGGAAACGGAGAGGATGAGAACCCGGTCTCGGATATCGTGGAGCTTGTGGTCCCGGACATCAGATTGGGCGATCAGGTGACATACGATTACGGCCTTTTTGCGGAGATGTACTGGGAGAACAAGACCTCGGGGGAGTGGGGGAAATACACTTTCAAGGGGGAGGGTGAACTCCTTCAGTACGTCGATGAGATAACCGACATTACCGACGGATTTCAGATCTCTCATAACAGCGTTAAGATGGCCTATGATACCAGGGCGCATTTCGATCTCACGATGTCAGGGTCGGAGAAGGATACCATCACCATACCCGGCAACCTCGATATCGCCAGGAGTGAGTTCAACAACCTCTTCGATAAACATCAGATCATGTCCCACAACGCAGGATCCATTGCGATCGAGGGCTTGGGACAGTGGGGACAGAAAACCCTTGATGTTGAATACGTTGCAGATCTGAGGACCTACAGCGATCCGTCTGCGGAACCAACAGAGTCACTGGACGATGCGATATATGCAGAGGGCCAGACCCTCACCCTCGACTCAACGGGCACATTCGAACCGGATGGACTCAGTGATGGAAATGGTGGGGAAGTATATTTCCAGAAGTACGACTGGAAGGTGGAAGGGGCGTACGAGCTGAACGAGAGGGACGCGATGAAGATCAACGTGACCTCCAGCTTCTGGGACTTCCTGTCGTTCAAGAGGATATTCTATATCAGCGGCGATTCACCTTTTCCGCTGAAGGGGTTCACCAGGACCAACACCTCCTTCGAGGACGAAGAGGGGGTATTCTATATCATCCTCGAGACGACGAGGGAGCTGAAGAGCGATTCATCCCTCCGCATCGGTACCGAGCCCATACCGTGGGGTTCCACCAAAGGCCACAACGAATACATCGAGGAACATCCCGCGGGCCAATACGAGACCTGGCTTAGGGCCCCCAGCGATGGTACCGAAGTGGAATATTCATCATTTGCCGGCTTTCCCCTCAGCCAGGCAATGAGCTTTGCCGAGGAGAGGTCAGAGGGCCTGTCTGATTTCCTCGATGAATTCGACCGTAAGGGGACGGTCCTGGTTGATTCGGCCGTTTTCAACGAGACAGATATTGACCTGCTGGGTAAGAACACCACCCAGTTCTGGAACATATCATACGCCTATGTGGCCACCTCTGAAGAGTACCACCAGTACCGTAGGGACTACGGCGAATGGCCCGAGTGGGCATACCGGATAAACATTGCCAGGTCCATAGAGACGGACCTCCAGGGAAACACGGTTGAATCCATCTACATATTCAAGGATGAGGGTGACGACCGTCATGGGCTCACGAATGGTGCCATGAGCGAAACGGACCTGAAGATGGGGACCAAGCTGTTGACGACGACCCACGCCGAGAAGATATTCAGGGTGGACGATGAGATCAAGGCGATGGCGTTCAAGAACAACAACCTCAAGAAGGATATCAACTTCACCTATACAGTATTGGGTATAAATTCGGATAATAATCCCGGTATGACATTGATCCAGCAGTTGACGGGCCTCTCCATGCCCACATCGGACAATGCATATGTGATCCAGGCAGGCCAGGTCCGGACCGGGGGAAGCACCTACTCCGCGGCGGTGGATGCGAACACAGGTCAACTTTTATATGTGACCGACATCGAGGGATCGGAACTGGCATCCATATTCGGTGGGGGATAAAAGAAAAGAGGGAGATGACTTGGCATTCAGGAAAGCGGTCTACATCATCATCTTCTCGGCCATAGTCATCAATGCGGGCGTGGCCTTCTGGGAAGGGGGCTTTCCCGGTGAGCTGGACAGGATCGTCGATCCGGGTCCCGGTGTTTTACCCGTTACGAATGCGATCGATGTGCCTCTTCCGGGAGATGGGGATACCTGCACGTACGAACACTCCCTGGGCCTGAACCTCGTAAGATCCACGGAAG
>JAUVLN010000278.1 GCA_030600725.1 Thermoplasmatota archaeon
AAGTTTGAGAACATATTATTCTGAATAAAGATATCGTTGTTGCTAGGTCCTTGTCTAACATAGATTGAGATTCCTGGGATATTATCGAAAACACAACCAAATATTGTAACGTTATTTGCTGGACTGTCAATATTAATACCAAGATCACAATTGGTAACTTTAATATGTGAAATGTTAATTCTTCGAGAAATTAGATTTATTGCAGTGTTGGTCCCATCTCCTTCAATAATTGTTTTATTATCACCCGCCCCTGTTATTTCAAGTTCATGATCAACAACAATACTTTCATGATATGTACCAAGACCAATGACTATCTTGTCTTCATCATTTGCGTTATCAATTGCATCTTGAATGGTTGTATAATCCCCACTTCCACTTTGGTCTACAGTTATTGTGATGCCACGGGTTGGAGTGATTTCTCCTCCTACATTGCTATCCGTCAATAGTGGAATTCCACTAATGAATAGGAGTACCATGATCATTAAAGGAAAGATCCTATAGCTCTGTCTCATTGTGGTGCACCTCTCGTCCCTTTCCTATAAGATATATGAGAAGATATTTTAAGATATGGTTGATGACACAAAATAGAATAGTGCAGGCATCGGGATCTTGAACATTGCTTATAATTGACGTTATATCAAATGTTCAAGGTCTTTGAAAAATCCTAGATTTTTCAGACCTGTATGTTATGTTTGTAACTAATGGTATCTTGAACATCCAGATCCAGCTAAAAATGCTCAAGCATAATCCAATTCATTTTTAGCGTAAATAATCCCTCTCTATCACAATCTTCTGTGTACTTAATGAATTGACGAAGAGGTGATCGGGCGGGTACTGGGATGTTCCCGTCGGAGATTATCATCATCATTTCAGCGACGACGGGAACATATGGAAAAAACCGTATCTATTCATTGATAAGCAGTTTTTTCCTACAGATGCCTGCACAAATATTAACAATAGAAAAACGAAGTGCAGGCATCGGGATTCGATGTAGGCATAATTCCTATAGTGCATTATATCTTAACCGGAATTAGCCACACTTGATTCTTCCATGTGTTCATTGGAAGAATCAAGACCAAGGTTCGAATCCCTATGCTGCTTCTATTTACGTTAATAGATGTTTGAAAACAATAGAAGAAGGTGCAGGCATCGGGATTCGAACCCGAGTTGAAGGCTTGGAAGGCCTTAGTCATAACCAGCTGGACCATGCCTGCATTGTTTGATTTGAACGGAGTATGACCATTTGGTTTAAAACCCTTACTGTAAGATCGTTTCAGAAGGAATGCAGATATTGAATGGGAATCACTTTCAGTTGGATAAATGTCTAATAAGTGTTCCAATGTTCCTTAATAATGACATTCCCATGGTTATATCGGTGTTAGCAATGAGGAAATACGTGTCCATATGGATCATGGCCCTTGCGATATTGATGGTTCTCGTCCCCAACTTCAGCTCTGTAAGCGGCGAGGACCCCTACATTATTTTCGACAGCATCGATGTTGACGTGAGGGTTGAGAACCACTACGCCATTACCGATGTGACCAAGACCGTCAGGAATACAGGAGACCAGATGACCGAGGTGGTCCATCACTTCAGGATCCCATACGGTTCATTCCTATCCAACCTATCTCTCGTGATCGATGAGCAGACCTTCTATGCGGATGTGGTTGAGAAACAGACGGCAGATCAGCAGTACGACGATGCAAAGGATGAGAACAAGACCGCGATCAAACTCTCCGGCACCATCGACCCATATTATTACTATATCAACCTGAACATCGGGCCCGACAGCAATATCACATTGTCCTATCGATACGAACAGGTCCTCTGGAAGAACCTGGGGGAGTATTCCATAGGCGTCCCGATGAATGAGATGGGGGATTACACATCCTTCGAGACCGCATCGTTCACTTTCACGATGAGGGCACCGGTACCCATAACATCGTTCACGCATGATTCGGGTGACATCGATCTGCAGGAGGAGAGCCCCCAGGGGAACTCCATGAAACTATACAATTACGGATTCGTGCCCGCCTCCCAGGACATCATCGAGATAACGTTTCAGGAACAGGCTCCGCCTGTGAACGGATCACTCTACGGATACGAGGATGGGACGGGCGGATACTTCATGCACGTTTTCTCACCCCAGCTGGAGGATCTGGGGAACTACATGCCCAAGGACATCTGCTTCGTTCTGGACCGGTCCGGATCGATGAAAGATACAAAGATCTCTCAGCTGAAGGACGCGTTCGACGAGATCGTCCACCAGCTCCACGGGGAGGACAGGTTCAACGTGATCACATTCAGCGGGGAGGTTACACCATATTCAACGGAGATCATGCCCGCCACATCGGATAACATGGACGACGCTGCCGCATATATCAACGAGATGGTAGCAGTCGGCTCGACCAACATCAATCAGGCCCTGCTCGACGGCCTGAAACTGTTCGATGATAACCAGGAGGCGGTGCCCATAATCGTCTTCCTTACAGACGGCCTCCCATCCGCGGGGATCACAAACACCGCCACGATAAGGGAGAACATCAAAGGGGCCAACACCAAAGGCGTATCCATCTACTCGTTGGGTTTCGGATACGATGTTGATTTCGATTTCCTCAATGCGTTATCACTGGAGAACGATGGTGTCGCGGTGTCGATACCGGAGTCGTCCGATGCGCAGGCCGCCATGACCGGCTTCTACGACACGGTCTCCATCCCACTCCTGAAGGACATCCAGTTCCAGTACTCAAGGGGCACCAACATGGTGATGCCAACGTGGGCTCCCAGCCTGTTCCACGGGTCCGAGATCGTCGTTGTCGGGAGATATGATGACCTTGACAGGATAACAGCGACAGTAACGGCCCAGACATCCGAAGGCCCCCGCGTATTCGAGGAGAGCTTCCCAACCTCAGGGGACTACGATATGCCCTTTATCAGGAGGCTCTGGGCCCAGAGGCAGATACTCTTTTTAATGGACCAGATCGCCATCAACGGAGAGAATGACACCACCATTCAGAAGATAGTGGACCTGGGCGTACAGTACTCCTTCGTGACCCCCTACACCTCGATGATACTGGTCGTCGAGGTGTCTGAGGAGGATCCCCCTGAGAATTATGGAGAGGAGGTGGATCCCAACGAGCCGACTCAGAGGACCGGTGACGATGGTTATGATAGTT
>JAUVLN010000154.1 GCA_030600725.1 Thermoplasmatota archaeon
AGGTATTACGACCTCATCGATCGGCCTGCTTCTAAAGAGGTCCGGGGTCAAGGTCACGGCGATCAAGATAGACCCCTATCTGAACGCCGATGCGGGCACCATGAACCCGTATGAACATGGCGAGGTATTCGTCCTTTCCGACGGCGGGGAGGTGGACCTGGACCTGGGCAACTACGAGAGGTTCCTGGATGTGGTCCTTGGATCCGATCACAACATCACCACCGGCAAGGTGTACCGGTCGGTGATAGACAAGGAGAGGAGGGGCGACTATCTGGGCAAGACGGTCCAGATCATACCCCATATAGTCAACGAGATCAAGGCGATGATCACGTCGGTCGGGGAAGCCTCCGGGGCGGAGGTCGTACTTGTGGAGATGGGCGGGACCGTCGGCGACATGGAATCGATGCCCTTTCTGGAGGCCGCAAGGCAGCTCCAGATGGAGGTGGGGGAGGAGAACCTCCTCTTCGTCCACACGACGCTTATCCCGATCATGGGCGTGGTCGGGGAGCAGAAGACCAAACCCACCCAGCACAGCGTGAAAGAGCTCAGGTCCATAGGCATCCAGCCGGACATCATCGTGGGCAGGTGCACCGAACCCCTGAACGATGATACCAAGAACAAGATCTCCCTCTTCTGCAACGTCCCCGCCAAGAGAGTATACTCCGCCCACGATGTCAAATACACATACGAAGTGCCCTCCCTTCTGCTTGAACAGGGTATTATTGATGCGATCGACGGGGATCTCAACCTGAAGATCAAGGGATGCGACATCGACTCATGGGAGAGGTTCGTGGAGAGGATAGACAAGCCCGAAGATGTGGTCCGGATCGCACTTGTTGGAAAATACACCGGCCTAAAGGATTCCTATATCTCGCATTACAAGGCCTTCGAGCACTCCGGGGCCGAGGTGGGGGTCAAGGTGGAGATAGTGTGGATAGACGCACCCGAGAGGAGCAAGGCGTTCGAGGAGGAGGTGGAGAGGATGCAGGAGGAGCTCTCCTCGTGTCACGGCGTTCTGGTGCCAGGGGGCTTCGGAACCAGGGGAAGCGAGGGGAAGATCGAGGCGATAAGATACGCCAGGGAGAACGGGATACCCTTCCTGGGGATCTGCCTTGGACTGCAGATGGCCGTGATCGAGTTCTGCCGTAACGTGATGGGCCTTGATGGTGCCAACTCGACGGAATTCGACCCTGACACCCCATATCCCGTGGTGGACATCCTGCCGGAACAGCTGAGGGTGACACAGAAGGGCGGGACCATGAGGCTGGGAGCACAGAAGACGATCATAGAGAAAGGGACGATAGCATTCGACCTTTACGGGAAGGAGGAGATCATGGAGAGGCACAGGCACCGATACGAGGTGAACCCCGATTATATCGACCGGATCAGGAAGGCGGGGCTCAGGTTCAGCGGTATCTCCGAGGACGGGATCAAGATGGAGATCTCGGAGCTGAAGGGTGCCAGCTTCCACATGGGGTGCCAGTTCCATCCGGAGTTCCTCTCAAGACCGCAGAGGCCAGCCCCTTTATTTCGGGGATTGACCCAGGCCGCCTTCGACTACAAATGTAAGAAGGGGTGACCCGGATTTGGATCACACCTCCAGGGAAAGGGTATTGGTTCATCTTTACCTCAGGAGGTACGAGGGGGGCTGGGACGGGGGAGTATCCCACCAGGAGATGATATCGAGGGAGTGTGGGGTGGGAAGGACCCACGTTCCCAGGGTGATCAAGCCCCTGCTGGCAGAGGGGCTCATCAAGGAGGTCATCGGGAGAGCGCCCGGGCACCTCCGGAGGATAAAGGTATACTCCCTTACCAGGGAGGGGGAGCTGAAGGCGTCGAGGATCATGGAGGATATGAGGTCCAGGAGGGTCACCTGGGAGGGCCCCACGGGTGAGAAGCATGATGAGCCCCTCACCGACACCCTCATGCACGTCAACGACGCGCTTGGAGGGTCGGGACGATCCATCAGGATGCCCGAGCTGATGAGGCTCGCCAATGGCCCGGTATCCTGGGCGGATCTGAAGGACATTGCGGATTCAAGGGTGGAGGAGGGGGGACTCGAGATCCCGCCGGGGTGGGAGGTTATCGAGGGGCCGGCCGTCCCCGGGATATTCCTTGGAAGGGAGGAGGAGATCCGGGAGATGTACTCGCTTATCACGGGACGCACCCATTCTATCCTATCCGGGGAGAGGGGGATGGGGAAGAGAACGCTCATCGCGCATATCGCACAGATCAAGGGTCTGAAGGTAATGTGGCTCGGGAGGAACCCGGATGCCGATACAGCCTCGATCAAGGTGCCGGCTCCTGACCTGATCGCCCTGGTGGAGGATGCGGGACCGGATCTCCTTTCCCGGTTGATGGATGAGGGCGATAAGCCATTCGAGGACCCACGCGATGACACCTGGCCGGAGAAGATGAGATCCGCGTTCCTCGTTCGGATAATCGATGCGGAGGCGGAGGGCGCGTCCTATGTTCTGAAAGGTCTGGGGTCCGATGATTTCGTGGGCAAGTGCATTGAGCTGGGGATGGGGAGGGAGCTGTCGGAGGGACTTCACAGGGCCTCGAAGGGGTCTCCCGGGTCCATTGCATACCTTCTCTCGCTGGACCGGTCCGAGCTGGAGGATATCATGAAGGGAGAGGACCCCATCTTCCATCTGATCCTGGGGATGAGGCGGAAATAGTTCACGCTTCATTACATGGCCTGTTACAGAAAACTTATAGAGGGATAGGATTGTTGATAGAGGGATAACATGTCGGGTAACGTGGATTGTCCCGAATGCGGAAAGAGCATTCAGCGGAAGAACATCAGGAGCCACTTCCTGAGGTTCCATCCGGGCCTTGACCCCTACGAGAAGTTCAAGGAGAACAGGGTGGAGACGCTCACAAGAAAGCCCAGATACGATATCTGGGGGTCCCCTGTTGCCTTCGTGCTGGTTACGATAGCTGTGGCGATACTGCTTATATCGGGGTTCTTCCTGTACCGTTCCCTTGACGACGGGCCCGGTGAGATCGGACCCAGGGCGGTATTCTACACCTCCGAGGACGGCGCCATCATCAATGCGACCTGGTACGACACCGGCGAGGAGGGGTCTCCAACGGTATATCTGGTCCACGACATAGGGCAGACCAGGGATGTGTGGGAGGGGTTCGCAGTGAACCTTCGGGACAAGGGGTACAACGTCATGGCCATGGACCTGCGGGGGCACGGAGAGTCCCGTATGAACGTGAAGGATCGTGAGATAAACTACGACTTCGAGAACATGGAGGATCAGGATTTTCTGGATATATTCTACGACTTCATAGGTGCATACAATTGGGTCCACAAAGACGATCTCGATGGGGAGCCGAACACACAGGCCGGGGAGGACGGCGCAATGGTGGGCATAGGGCGCGGTGGCCTCCTTGCTTTCCAGAAGGCTACCCGAATGTCGAGGGAGAGGATTCTCTCCACCGTGATCCTATCGCCAGTTCTGGTCTGTTACGGTATGGACGTCCCGCAGGCATTCGAGGACTGGGGCAGCGTTAGGCCGATAATGGCCTCCTGCGGCTCCCTCGACGGGACCTCGCTTATCGCCGTCGAGGAGATAGAGAGGAGGACGCCCGAGAAGGGCGTTCAGGTGATAATCGAGGGGACGGACCGCGGCCTGGAGCTGATGGAATACTCCGACGTGCGTGAGTCGATCTACCAGACCCTGGACGACGGGTTCAATCTCGAGACCGGATCCTGATGATCAGCGCCGTCATTAGCAGAACTCCGGCTATCAGTACCCCAAAGCCGAGAGGGGTATCCTTACCATCGTCGGCCGGCTGGTCATCATCCGCAGGCGTGTCATCATCATGCGGCTCGCCGTCGATGAAGTATTTGTTCTGCGTCTCGGACCTTACGAACTCCGGATCCTCGGACCCATCCGTTGCGTGCCCCTGCACCTCAACGAAGAACGTTATCTTTACGTACGGGTCGCCCGTGGCACTCACCTCATCGAAGGGCCCTATACTTATGGTCCAGGTCTCGTTGTCGACCCGGGTCATGTTGAGGTATTCCGCAGGATCGCACATGAGATCCGTGCACGGGAACCATCCAAGGACGACGTCCCCTTCCGAGACCTCTGCATCCACCAATATGAGGGTTGTCGTGATCGTGATCTTATCGGTATATTCCGGCTCGGTCAGGGACGGTGTAACATCACTGATAACAACCATGGGAACCGCGTTCGCCCCTCCGGAGATGAAAAGCAGGGAGAGGGCCGTTGCGGCTGCCAATAATATGGCATGGATAGATATGGCATTCATTTGAGCACCTTGTTCCCGTACCTTCCGTTCCATTTTTATTTCTTCTGGTCAAGGCGTATATCCGGGCGGGCTGGGAAGGGTTAAAATATCCCTGGGCCAATCAGGACCGTTCGGGGGCCCGCTCGTAGGAGGTGTAGAGATGGAAACGGATATGAGCCTTAAAATGAAGCTTGTGGAGATGCACGCCGATGCGGAGACCGGACAGAGCAGGTGGGTCATGGCGATCATCGTCGTCGCGCTCCTGTTCCTCCTGACCCTGGCCATCTACATGCTTCCCGCAATGGAGTACGTGACCCAGGCCGAGCGAACCGCGGTCGTGGATGTAACCGGCCAGACCGGCCACGATATCACCGTACTCGAGGTGGGGGGGCTTCCGTACACGTTCACCGTCACCTTCTCCGCGGAGTTCGACACGGAGCGGAGCACCAAGAACGATTGGGCCTATATCTATATCTTCAAGGATGAGAACCCAAGCGACTACTTCGCAAGCGACATGTCCGGGGACGATCCGGAGAGCCTTAACCGTTTCCTCAAGACGCTGGAGGACAACTCGATCAGGCACAAGAAGCTCACCTACACGGACACGGAGGTGGAGTGGACGCTGGCCTGGAGGGATTGTGATACGACGACCTATTACATCGTCGTATACAACCCGATCCAGTATCCTCCGCCGGGAGGGGAGAGCTATCAGAGCACCGATACGGCCGTCTGGATAAGGACCAACTACGATCCTCTGATGCCCCTCATCCCGCTTTCGTTCCTGTTTCTGGTCGTGATAATGCCCGCGGGCATCCTCCGCATCTATTTCCTGCAGCAGAGGAAGAAGGAGCTCAGGATCCAGATGTCCATAGATACCGAGAACCTCTCCAACGAGGACAAGAGGAAGCTGGGCATACCGCTCACCCCTTCGCCATCGGCCCCGGTCCAGGCAGTCGGGCCAGCCCCGGCGCCCGTGTCGTATTCCGACCAGCCGATGATGGAGCCCGGGCAGATGCCAGAGCCCGTGGCCCCGCCGCCTTCAACAGCAGCCCCGCCGCCCTCACAGACCCCCTCTCCCGCATCCGGTTTCATAACCCCGGACGACCTCTGATAAGGAACCTTTTAATCCCTAAATCCCATTGCCCTGTTCCACTGCCAAGAGGTAGGTGATAATTTGAATGAAGAGCAGATCGCGCCCGTTATCAAGGAGATAAGAGGGGCGCTCCCGGAAGTAGAAGAGGATAAGATCAGGAAGGAGATAGAGAGGTATCTCCAGTACGGTATAGAGATACAGGAGGCGAAGAGGTCGATAATCAGAAAGTTCGGCGGGGGCGAGACGCAATTCCGCTCCGTCGGCTCCCTCACCCTGAAGGATATCAAGGGGGATGGGTCCAATTTCGATCTTCTTGTCAAGTGCCTATCGGCCAACGAGCGGATGCAGAAGACCCAGAACGGGGAGAAGATGCTCGTTTCAGGCCTCGTCGCCGATACCTCCATGATACGGAGGTTCGTATCGTGGGACGGCCACTCCCTGGAGAAGGGAAAGGTCTACAGGATCAACAGGGCCT
>JAUVLN010000077.1 GCA_030600725.1 Thermoplasmatota archaeon
AGGCCAGGGAGAACTCCTTGCTGCCGCTCTTCTGGGTTATCTCCACCGTGGGTACGGTCATTCCCCCAGTATCCGTTCCCACCAGAAGTGGTGTTGCCGCGACGGTTACATCCGCATCGAAATCCCCTTCTATGATCTCCACGTCATCTTTCTCGTACTTGAAGGTGATCTTGCCCGTGTGCTCCCCGGGCTCGGTGCCTGGAGCCACGTTGATCTTCCAGGTGAGGGATCGGGAGTAGCGGAGTTCATCTATCATCAGGGTCGGCGTATACACGTAGAAATCCAGCTGATCGAATGTAAGCGTCGCCTTGAATGCTGTTAGAGTGCCATCGTTCGACCAGATACTGGGAAGTACAAGGGAGAGATATTTTGCTCCCGAGTAGATGCTTTGATAGGAATAATCCTCGTATCCTTGGAGGGTGGTCCCCTTCGGGTCCACGCCGCCCATGTTGCTTGCTATCGTGAAATAGATGAAACCGTTTTCCGTGATTGGTTCCCATGTGTATGTGTCCGTCCCGGGATCGTAATCCTTGATTATCTTCGCATTCAGTTTCATGGGTAGTTTGTATATGCCCGCTGTTGCGCCGATAAGCTTCGCGGAGAACTGGAAGAGATCCCCCGCTTCAGTATTATAATAGTATTGAGAATAGGAGATCGTATAACCCGCTGCCCCGGCCGCATTATAAACGTCCAGTCCGTTTCCGGTTGGTTCGATGACCGAGACCGGATTGTCATCCACATCGGTAACCAGGTCATAATAGATGGTAAGCTTGGATTCATGCAGAGAACTCTGTCCCGAAACATAACTCGTGCCCTGGTATTCGCTTCCGTCGTAATTGTTATTGACCCTGATGTAGAAGGACGCCTGGTCCCCGATATAGGTCGTATACAGGTTGTATGAGTTGAAGTAGCAGTACGGGTACTCGTACGCCCTCGTGCTCACCTCATCATTTTCGGAACTGACACCCGGGACCGTGTATCCCAGTAATGATACCATTATCAATAACATGGATATCGATAATATCCTGGCCTTGTTGATCGTTTTCACCTTTAACACCTCTCTTCGGTTCTTTTCATCCTCCCAGGATGACAGGGCATAAATGTCTGATTTGGTAAAAAATGTTTTCTATCCCTGTCGTATTGTTCGGTTTGCTGACCTTTTTGCCACAAGATAGATGCCCGCAAGCACGATCGGCGCTCCGACGATGGCGCCGATATATGGCGTCTCGCCCAGGAAGATGAACGCCAGGAACGTGGAACCTATTGGCTCACCGAGCATGGAGACCGAGACCAGGGTGGGGGAGACGTACCTGAGCGCCCAGTTGTAGACGGTGTGTCCAAGGAGCATTGGGCCCAGGGCCAACGCTCCGAACAGGATATATTCGGACGGGTCAGTCACCAGGAGGTTCGCCCCAAGGTACAAAGAGAAGATAAGTAGGAAGAACATCGCAGAGCCGTAGACGAAGAAAACGTAGACCCACAGGTTGAGCTCCCTCCTGAACTTACGCCCTGAAAGGAGGTAGATCCCCGCCATCAGGGCCCCCCCGAAGGCGAGGAGATTTCCTGTGAGCGATATCCTGGATACGGTGAGGTCACCTCCCATTATAATGGCCGAGCCAACCAGGGCGGTGATCATGCCCATCATCCCCATCCTGCTGAGCTTTTCACGGAATAGAAGATATGCGAGTGTTGCCACGAAGATCGGATGGGTGGTGACCAGCAGCAGGGAGGATGCCACCGTTGTGTATTGGAATGACCAGATCCACATGGAGAAGTGAAGGGCCAGCGCCAGTCCCACCACGCCAAGTTTTAATATCGTTGTTTTCGAGGGCCTCTGGGTTCTCGATCTCATCTTCAGGATCGCTATTGGCGTTATCACTATCTGTGCGATAAGCAGCCTCCAGAAAGCGATGGTAACGGGGTGGCTCGAGGATAGCTTGATGAATAGAGCGGCGGTAGACACGGCGATTATGGCTACCACGATCCACGCGTTTGCGTACCCGGGTCTGAACGGTCCGAATGAGTCTCCTTCATCCCCGTTTTTCATACGTGGTTGGAGTGGATCGTTATTATATAATAGGTTCCGGGTTGAGGGGGCGATGGTGGGTTACGGGGATTTTCCCGAAGGTTTTCAGATCCGGAGGGGAGAGAATGTCATCGAGGTTCCAGGTGTGGTGATCGCAGGCCCCATGGCCGGCGTCAACGACCCCCCTTACCGTAGGATCCTCCACTCCCATGGGTGCCCACTTTCCTTCACCGAGATGCTCTCCTCCAGGGGGCTTTCGGAGGGTAACGTGAAGACCGAGGAGTTCCTCGACCGTGGGGAGCTGCCGGGGCTTGTGGGTGCGCAGATATTCGGCTCGGACCCGAAATACCTCACCGCAGCAGCGCGTGAGGTCAAGGGAAGGGGCTATCCGATCATAGATCTCAATGCTGGGTGCCCCAAGAGAAAGGTCCTGTCGCAGGGGTCCGGCGGGGGACTGCTCCTTGACCGGGAGAACTTTCTCGATTGCGTATCATCCATTTTGGAGAGTGTGGAGGTCCCGGTGGGCGTCAAGACCAGGATCGGTTTTCACGGTTTTGATGAGGGATATATGGTGGATCTTCTGCATGATGTCCAGGAGCTGGGGGTCTCCCACATATCGGTTCACGGCAGGACCGTGAAGGAGGGGTTCACGGGGGCCGCGAACAGGGAGATAATTTCGAAGATCTCCAGGAGGTTGAGGGTTCCCGTGATAGCTTCTGGAGACGTATATTCCCCTGATGATGTGGCCGACTATCTGGGAAGGGGAGCCACCGCCGTCATGGCTGCCAGATGCCTGATGGGCGATCCCACCTGGATAACGCGGTGCGTGGAGACGCTGAGGTCAGGTCGGGATTGGACCAGATACCCTATTTCTCCGGATCAGGTAGAGGTTCATTTGGGCATACTGCGGGATCACTTTTCCCTGGCCCTGGACCACTACGGGGAGAGGAGGGGCTGCATCAACATCCGTGCTCACATGGGCTGGTACCTCAAGCCCTTCAAGGGCAGGAACCTCTTTCACGATAGGTTGTATGGTTCGATCACCAGAGAGAGCGTTCTGTCTCTGATCGATGATGTTGAAAAAGCGTGGAAGTCCGATCTGGCGCGATAGTTATTTTTGTAAAGTATACGATGACCCTCCCGGTGATTGTTGGTGACATCAAAGGTTTTCTTCGCCGATCTGAGAGCAAGGGGAAAGGAGGATAACAGGAGGAACAAGCTCCGCAGGCTGTTCGAGGCAGCTGGTTTTTCAGATCTGATATCCGATGGTGACCTCACAGCGATCAAGATACATTTCGGGGAGATGGGGAACGACGGCTTCATCAGGCCGATATACGTGAGGCCGATAGTGGACGCCATCAGGAAGAGCGGTGGGAACCCTTTCCTGACAGATGCCAATACGCTCTATCATGGGACGAGGGCAAATAGCGTCGACCATCTGAACACGGCGATAGCCAACGGGTTCGCGTACGAGGTCATTGGCGCCCCGCTGATAATATGCGATGGGATCAGGTCCAAGAGCTACAGGGAGATCCCGATAGATGGGAAACATTTTAAAAAACTGAGGATGTCCAACGGGATTCTGGACAGCGATTCGATGATAGTGATGTCACATTTCAAGGGGCACGAGACCGCGGGTTTCGGAGGGGCGATCAAGAACCTGGGCATGGGATGCGCCCCCGCGCTTGGGAAGATGGACCAGCACTCGCTTCGGCCCAAGGTCACGACGGTTAATTGTGTGGGTTGCGGTAAATGCACCCAGATCTGTCCCGCGGATGCGATATCATTTTCCTCGGGGAAGGCCTCCATCGGTGTGAAATGCATAGGGTGCGGGGAGTGCATTACGATATGTCCCGAGAAGGCAATTGTCGTTGATTGGGAGATCGAGCTGCCGGTGTTCACGGAGAGGATGGTGGAGTACACGCTGGGGGCCGTCCACGGGAAGGAGGGGAAGCTTGGCTATATCAACTTCCTTGTGAACATCACACCTCACTGCGACTGCTTCAACTGGAGCGACGCGCCCATAGTGAAAGATATCGGCATACTCGCTTCGAAGGATCCGGTCGCCATCGACAAGGCGTCGTGGGACCTCATAAACCAGCAGGTGGGAATAGAGGATTCGCTTCTGAAGGATGGGAAGGAGGCGGGAGGGGACAAGATAAAAGGTCTCTGGGAAAACACGTACCCCGACCTCCAGATCTCCTATGCAAAGGAGCTTGGACTTGGTACAGATGAATATGAGCTTATCAAGCTTTAATATGCTGTGATCTTCATAGAAACCTGTTGCAATCAGATGTTTTTATACGGATTCATCACTATCCTTGGAAAAGTTATTGTATTACAATGGTAATTATATGTAATACGATGACAAACGTTTCAATCACAATTCGGCTGTCCCCCGGGGACATTGACCTCATAGATGATGTGGTCAAGAAGGGGCAGTTCACCAACCGTTCGGATGCGATCCGGGATTCGATCCGCACCCATCTCCGGAGGATGGGAGACGATAGGGGTGAGGATCGGGGTGATCGATCCAAGAAGGGCGAATCACCCCGAGGTGAAAAAGCGGAAAAAAAGCTTGAACTACACGAGCGCGTCCTTCGGGATGCATTCGGCTCTGACTAAAGTGGATGTTCTTCCCCTCAACCAGAATGATGAGAAAGTATTTCCACATCATCAGGATAATCTAATGATCGATGGAAAACGTTTTAAAGTTTTACGGATATAGAAGATAATGATGTACGTCCGTAAATTTATCAACAGGGAAAATGAACTTTCAGTACTGGAGAAGTATTTGAGAAGGGACGGTTTCAAGTTGTTGCCGATCTACGGCAGGAGACGGATCGGAAAGACCGCCCTCATAAAGAGATTTCTTGAGGGCCAAAAAGGGATATATTTTCTATGCGGCTCATCCGGAACCAGGAAAAATATCGGCCAGCTCTCAATGGAGATAAGCCAGTCCTGTGGGTTCCCCCGCCTTCATGCCGAGAGTTTCAGGGAACTGTTCAGGGGCCTCGTTGAGTCCGGTTTCAGAGATGGTGTTATCGCCCTGGATGAATTCCCCTATCTGATTCGTAAGGACCCCTCTTTGCTGAGCGAGTTCCAGTACATCACGGACGAGATACTGGCGGACACGAACCTGATGCTGATCCTCTGTGGTTCATCGATCGGGCTTATGGAGAATTTCGTTCTGGGGGAGAGGAGCCCGTTGTTCGGAAGAAGGGTGGGCCAGCTCAACGTAAAACCAATCGACCATGAACATATCTCGGGTTTTCTTCCCGATCTGGATATTAAGGACAGGATGATCGTTGATTCGATCGTCGGAGGTGTGCCGAGGTATCTTCACGAGTTTCAGGAGCACGATTCCATAGATGATACCCTGAAATGGTCTTTTTTCTCCAGTGACGGATATCTCTATCGTGAGGCATTCCTTATCCTGCGTGATGAACTGAGGGAGCCTGATACCTACATGAACATTCTGGAGGCAATTGCCGCAGGCAATACGAGGATGACCCGTATCGCCGACGCTTCCTATCTTCAAGCGAAGGATATGCCCAAATATCTGAGGGTCCTGATGCAGCTTGATATCATACAGCGTATACATCCCGTGACGGAGATCAGGCCAAACACGAAAAAGAGCATCTATCGTATCAAGGATAATTATTTCCGGTTCTGGTTCCGTTTCGTCCACCCCGATAGGACACATATCGAGTTTCAAAGGCCCGATGTCCCCCTGGATCGGTTCAAGGCGGAGAGGAATGATTATCTGGGACAATACCTGGAGGACCATGTTGCGAATATCCTCCGGTCCCATTATTCGTTCCCGAGGGTTGGTAGATGGTGGTACAAGGGAGATGAGATCGATGTCGTGGGCATCGATGAGCGGAAGAAGAGGGTAGTGTTCTGTGAGGTGAAGTGGAGGAACCGCAGGATCGGGCCCAAGGTCATCGAGGATCTGATCTCCAGGTCGGACCTGGTCAGAGGTGTTGAGGATCTGGATCGTTATCACATGGTCGTCTCCATGGGAGGGTTCACCGATGGAGCCATGAGGATCATGGAGGATGAGAAAATAGTTCATCTCACACTGAAGGAGATTGAGGAGATACACGACGGAAAGTACAATGATCAGATCCTCACCAAAGTTTAAAATATACTGGCTCCCTAATATCGCCGGAGGCGTGAACGCGATGAAAAGGGAACACTTTCCGATCATTTTCAGGCTCTCTCCGGTACTCCTCCTCTCCCTTTTTCTTTTCCTGGCCCCGTTCCCTTCAATTATCATTGGTGGGTCTCCTCCAGAGGAGGATGTTGGTTCCCAATTGGCGTCCCCTGAGGGTTCCCTTGAGGTAATGCTTGGAGGAGATCGATCAGAATCAAATCTTTCAATTTTTCGAGGTAACAATCAAAGAACGGGATCATTTCCATATGATACAATGGATAATCCAGGTCTGGTCAAATGGGTTTTCCAACCAAACAATGCATGGGTCTGGTCCAGTCCCGTCCTGGATGAGAACGGCATCATTTACTATGGCTCGGGTGATACCAATCTTTACGCCGTATATCCAAATGGAACGGAGAAATGGCATTTCGGCACAGGGGCTGGAATTCGAGGGTCTGCAGCAATTGGAAGTGATGGAACCATATATTTTGGTTCCGAGGATAGATATTTCTATGCTCTATTTCCAGATGGTACGCTCAAATGGAAACTGTTGACAGGCGAGGTAAGGGGAACTCCTGCGATCACCGAAGATGGAACCATACTTGTTGGCGGAGACGGTTATCTCTGGGCGATCCATCCAAATGGAACGGAAAGTTGGAAAACCATTACCGGAAGCTACATCTCATCGGTTGCAATAGGGCCGGATGGAACAATATATGATTCATCCTATGATGATCATCTCTATGCGTTATTTCCAAATGGCACGCTCAAATGGAGATTCAAAACCGGGGATTTCATATCAGTCACTCCAGCAGTTGACAACGAGAACAATATTTACATTGGCTCATGGGATGGGTATTTCTATTCTATTTTTCCAAATGGGACATTGAACTGGAAATATTACATGCCAGGAACAGTGAACAATAATTTTCATTCATCGCCGGGAATTGATGTATATGGGAATATATATGCTCAGGGACCTGACGCGACTCTATATAAATTTTATACTAATGGAACTATAAATTGGACGAAGGGTTCAGGTTATCTACTTTCCGGAATTACACTTGATAATAATGGGATTATTTACACTGCGGTCTCAAATTTTGGCACGCTATATTGTCTCTATGGGGATAATAGTTTTAAATGGGCAATTAGTGCCGGAGGGCAAGGAATAGCTGCTCCAACTATTGGATCGGATGGTACAGTTTACATCGTAAGCTCGTCGGGTTTAAGAGCAATAGGGACAAGAGAACCTCTTTCACCAATTCTCACAATGAATAATTCCGGAAACAGATTCGTCCATTTGAATTGGACTCATCCAATGGAATGGAATGCACCTCCCCTGGACGATATCAAAGTATATCGAAAAAGTTATGGAAACGATTACGAACTGATCTCAACCTTGGATGGGGACGCGCTGGAATATAATGACACCGATGTTGTAAATGGATTGAATTACTCGTATCAGCTGAGCGCGGTGAGCATCTACGGCGAGTCGGAGCGGAGTAATTCCGTCTGGTCGACTCCATACGGTAATCCGGATCCGCCATTGAACGTTGAGATCGAGGTCGGGGACGGCTATGCCTATCTCACCTGGGAACCGCCTACAGATTTTGGTGGATCGGACCTTTTTGGCTATGACCTATACAAGGGCGATTCGCCGGAGAACCTTGAATTTGATGTCGGCCTTGGAGACCTCTCCCTCTCTTACAATTTCACGGACCTCACAAATGGAAATGAATACTATTTCGGCCTGAAGGTGTTGACGACCTTCCACACATCTGTAATGAGTGAGATCGTATCAGGCACACCTAAAACCGTACCTGGCCCTCCTGTGAATGTAAAGAGATACGTCGGCCCCTCATTCATCGTAATAATGTGGGATTTCCCTTATTTCAATGGAGGTACACCATTGACAGGGTATGAATTGTACCGGAACGGAGAGCTTTTCTCCGAGATTGATCCAGAAGTGACCCAGTTTAATGATACCGATCTGGAGTTCGGGAAAGAGTATGTCTATCACCTGATAGCGATCAATTCTGTTGGCCTTTCTCCCCCATCAGCAAATGTATCCGCAACGATCAAAGATACCCCAACTCCCCCCTTGAATCTCATTGGTGTTCCCGGGGACAGCCACGTTCAACTTAACTGGTCTCCACCTCTAGATCTTCGTGGCTCTCCTCTTCAGGGTTACATGGTGTACCGGAAAACATTGGATATAGAATTTGAGTTAATCAAAACAATTTTGGGCGATTATCCCAAATACAACGATACCGGCCTTGAGAACGGTATCACGTATTTCTATCAGGTGACGGCGAGGAATACCATCGGTGAATCCGATCCTACCCCGT
>JAUVLN010000001.1 GCA_030600725.1 Thermoplasmatota archaeon
AGGTTAAGAAGAGAGGATTGAATGCGTGATGAACTAAAAAAATCACTTACTCCCGCCAGCACCAAATTGATTAGGAAATACATAAATGTTGAGGCGAATATCAGGTCGAGTCCGTTGCAATGCGTTGCATCCCAACTTTGACAGATCGAATATGATCTGAAACGATACTTCGGTGAAGGTTGGATGAATCTACCGATTCATCAGGATCTGAGCCTCTCAATGTTGGGAGAAGCCTCACTTTGACACTCATCTGTACTCATATGTCAAAGTTAGGCTGTACTCATATGTCAAAGTTAGGTTGCATAGAAAAACAACACCTGATGCAACGCCTCAAGATCCGGGAGATTATGGAGTATGAAATGATACCAAAGGGATTCGGGGATTTGAGAATTTTCTTTTGGTGTCCCAAAAACGAGAGTTTTAGGGACACTTTTGTTTCCGACTTGGTCCGAATATCAGATAATGCAGTAGCATTTTCTTATGTGTGGAAAATTACATTTTCCAAACAAATCGGAAACGAACCCTCGAATCCTGAAAACACCCTTGAGGATATTAAAAAAGTACCGATTAATGATTCCTTTTCAGGGGGGATCAGGAAAGTGAGTGGAAATGAATGTTTTAAAATTTTGAAATATATTACGTATTAATCTCTTTAATTAAATGGTACATAAAGGTGATTGGATTGCTTTCACTATGAAATATTTTATTATTCGAATCTCGGTGGTATTTTTCCAATTTTTCCGCATTTCTTGTTGCTTGAGAAATTTTATCTTTTAATATAGAATAATCATCTTTTGTTGTACTCTCTGATTCAGTTAACTCTTTCCATTTTTGTTTTGTGTCTTCTTTTGTCAATGAACCTTGAATAAAATTATAATGTAATAGAAACCATATTTCAATATTTGGATTGGAAAAGGCAAATTTAATATTCTCTTTTTCTGCAGATAGATAACAGTTATCAATATCTGTGGGGTTTTTGTCATCTAAATCAAAAGCAATCCACAATTGATCTGTACCATTGAGTAATAATCTGTGAGATCTTTTTTCACTTCTTGCGTTTCTGAGCATATTTTTAATATCTGTACAACCAGTATAAATTGGTATTATTTCTATGTTTTTCTTACCCTCTTTAAATGAGTTTAAGTATTCTATCTCGGTTTTCTCTCCTTCGCATATAATGATAATTTTTGGGTTAAATGTCCTTCCTCTATCTTTCCTTTTTTTATAAGAACTCATTAAAAAACCTCGTTGAGGTAATCAATATATGGAATTGCCCCATACCTTCCATCAAGATATGCTTTTAATAGTATTTTATCAAATCTTTGATTATATTCTAATAGAGAGAAGAGATCAGTACTACCGTCAGTATCTCTTTTTTCTGTAAACCATATTTGATCTCTTCTGAATATTTTTTGATCCAATAAATTCAAATCGTGAGTTGTAACGATTAATTGAGCATTCTTCTTATTATATTTTGGATTATTAAACAATTCCACTAAGAATTTTGATAATAAATGGTGAATCTTAATATCTAATTCGTCAACAAGCAAAACATAACCATTCTCCAATGCTGAAATCCATGGCCCTAATAATGAGAAAAATCTCTGAGTTCCATGAGATTCTTCAGTAAAAAAATTTAGAGAATAATCGTTTTCAATCCCATTCTCATTTTTATATCGATGGTCAAAAGTAATTTCTCTATGAGTCACCTCAATTTCATCCAATGAATTTGTGTTCAATGTTTTTTCGATATCTTTTGAAAGATTTTGGGGTATGGTTGATTTTTCATACTTTTGAATTTCTGCGTGAATATTTGATATGCCAAAATCAGCGATATTAATTAATTTCGTTACTTTATTTCTAAAACTCTCATCATTCATCATGCTTGATGCTGTAAAGTCTAAGATGCCTAGAACATCATTTGCACCAATATCTCGTAAGGAATTTTTAAACCAATTATATGCCACTATCGCATCATGATAATTCCATTGTGCTAGACTTGATAATAATAGTACATTTGGTCTAGTTTTTTCCATAATATTTTTAATTGTTGTCTTATCCTTTTTAGGGATGTTTGAATCAATAATATTGTCCATTTCTCTTTCAAATAAAGTCCTTTTTCTTCCTTTCGGATAATAATATAATTTTTCTTCCATTACTTGATTGGATTTTAAGGATAAGAAATAAGAATATCTGACATCATCATGTATGAAAATAATTGAATATTTTGTAGGTTCCTTTGAGTTATTATCATTAAACTTAAACGGTGTTATTAACGAAATGTTTTCATCTACTTTAAATTGATGTGAATTAATTACTAGGTGTTTCAACACCATGAGAGAGTATATAATATTTGTTTTTCCAGATGCATTTGGTCCATAAATTATTGAAGATCTCAATAATTTATCATTTTTTAGGGTTTCAATAATTGTGTGGTCATCTTTCTTTTTAATTCGATTAGATGCAAGTAAACTAAGAGATACTTTTTCATTGATCGATCGAAAATTTTCCACAGAATATTCTATTAATATATTAACACCCCCGTTTCTCCCTATATGGAGATATTTTCACAACAACAAGGCATTAAAGCCAATCTATATAAATATTATCCCTCTATGGTGCAAAATTGTCGCTTAAGACCAACATAACGAGGGCGACATAATAATCTATCATTTTTCCTTTTTCCGCATAATGTGGAGCACAATATTTTATTTGTATAGGTGATGAAAGGATTATATCCCCATTCCCCATTAGGGACTATTGTGGGGGCCGTATCACGTATTTTCTGGAGAAGTTTACCCTGAAGCCGCTGCTCAGGCTCTTCCTGATCAAGGAGATCAAGGGGCGATCCAATCTCAGTAGTGATAAGGCCCAGCTCATGGCGGTCAACCACAACAGCCACATCGACGAGTTCGTCGTGATGGTCCCAATGCTCACAATCTCGAAGAGGGCGACCCACTTCTTCGCGGACAAGAAGCACTTCTTCGAGGGGAAGTTCTACTTCAAGCTCCTTGCCAAGAGGTTCCAGGCGATCCCGATCGACAGGGGGACGGGAAATGCCGATAAGGCGTTAAAAATAGGTGAGAGGTACCTCAACAAGGGGGACAACATCATAATCTATCCGGAGGGGACCAGGGGGCACTCCAACAGGCTGATCAGGGGGAAGGTTGGAGTGGCCAAACTGGCCCTCTGGACCGGCAGACCGGTTATCCCGATAGCCATCTGGGGGACACACATACTGATGCCGAAAGGGGTCCACAAACCCACCATCAAGAAGATCGTCAGGATAAACATCGGAGAGCCCATGACATTCGAGGAGTACAAGGGCAGGGCCGACGACCCCCGGGCCCTTCGTGAGGTGACAGATCAGATCATGGTGCGGATCGGGGAACTGCTCGGCCAGGAGTACGACCCGGAATACAGGGGATGAACGCCAGTACTACTCCCAGACGATAGAAGGTGCGCCCTTCTTTTTCTTGTGCGGCTTCCTGTGACGTTTCTCCTTGTGCTTCCTGCGTGCCTCCTTCCTGGCCCGCTCCCCGTCGATATCATCCACCAACCTCCGTTCACCCAGGGAGATGAGCATCCTTCTGGATGTCTCATTGTCCCCGTCGAGGAGTAGACATTTCTGGAATGAGTATACGGCACCGGTCCGATCACCGATCTGCCTGAGCGCCACCCCCCGGTTTGACCATGCTTTCGAGTATCCCTCATCCTCCTCGATGGCCCTGTCGAAGAATGATAGGGCACTGGAATAATCCTCCTCAAGGATGGAGATTATAATGCCCTTCAGGGTGAGTGATATCGCATCGTGACCGTCCAACTCGATCGAGGTGTCGATCTCCAAGAGGGCACCACTGTAATCCTTCATCGCATAGAGGACCCTCCCGAGGAGGAGGTGCGCCCTGGCGTTTCCCGGGTCCAACCTGCACGCACGGTCTGCCGCCCTCTTTGCCATCTCGATCTTTCCCAGGTCCTCGAGGGCGGATGCCTTCGCCATCCAGAGTTCCGGGTCGGAAAGATGCAGGACAAGGGCCATGTCAAAGCGTTTCAGGGCCTCTTCGAGGTCCCCCCTCTCCCGGAGGTACAGGCCTTCAAGATACAGGAAACGGGTCCTGTCCACGGAGCGTCTCAGTTCCTTGAGTGCCGATCTTGCCCTCTTTAGATTATGTTTCCTGAGATGTATGAGAAAATCCTGTTCGTGCATGTTCAGGACCCCTCCTCCTGCTCTCTGCCAAGGCTTTCGATGTCAACGGTGAACACGTACCTGATGGGTTTCCTCTCCCATTTGCCCGTCCAGTACCTGCACATGCCGCACATCTTCCCCGTGTTCACGGTCCACCCGTAGAGCGTCGCGTTCTTGATCGATGACATCTTCCCGCCGCACACGGGACAGTTGCTCTTCCTGGAAGGGCGATCCAGATCCCTGCAGTGGGCGATGATGTCGACCCCCTCGGTGGAGGCGGCGATCCTTCTCAGTCGGCCCGCGGAGAGCTTGAAGTTGCCCCCGTACCTCTCCTTCAGTATGTTCCTCACAAGTCTGTGCAGCAGCGTCTGAGAACGGATGGTCCTGGCCTCCGAAAGGATCTCCAATATCATCTCGGATACCTGAGAACCATTGGGAATCCTGTAGCCCCCCTTGGCGGGGCTTGAGCCTTCCATGGCAGCCCTATGGAGTTGAAATTAAAAAAAGCAATCGCATGAATGCGGTGAAGTTCGGATGGGTTTTATTTTTTGGAGTTCGATCTATGTATAAGTCCAAAATCGATGCTCATCCGTAAGTTTCTCACGTCGCTTATAAGTGATTCGAAACTTCGAAACCTAACCAACCAGATCGTCGCTTATACTAGCGGTTGGTTGGTTTTCTTTTAAGGTAACGAATGAAAACGTTGTCTTGAACCTTGAAGAACTCGTAAGTTTCTCACGTCAATTACAAATGCCACGAAACTTCGAAACCTAACCAACCAGATCGTCGCTTATACTAGTGGTTGGTTGGTTTTCTTTTAAGGCAACGAATAAAAGCGTTGTCTTGAACCTTGAAGAACTCGTAAGTTTCTCACGTCGCTTATAAGTGATTCGAAACTTCGAGACTCACCCCAACATATCGTCGCTTATACTAGCGTTGGGGGAGTTTTATTTTAAGGTAACGAATGAAAACGTTGTCTTAAAAGAAAAAGCGGACGGGGAAAGGGGAAATCAAACCCCGTCCTTAGGTCGGGATGCATACGGGTAGCCCGGGCGGCTCCCCATGTACAATAAACAAGAAAAAAAAAAGGTATTAATACAGGGGCCAAGGGGTTAGGCGAAAGTACCTGTGGAACTATATCTTCCTGGCCAGGACCTTCTGGTACCTGGTGATGTATCCGGCCACCCTGTTCCTTACCTTATGTGAGTGGAAATCCGCCAGCTTCCCCGCGGATTCCTTGTTGTTCTGAAAGTCATTGTTGAAATGCTCCGGATACCTCTTGAGCAGTTCGATGGCGGACCTTTTTATGAATGTAGGCCTGATATTTCCCATTGACTTCACCTATTGCGAGGCGAGCGAGAGGAGTTCACGTATATATACGTTGTCCAGATAACGGACGGATGGTCCCGTCTACTCCTCCAGAAGTTCCTCCAATTCCCCCTCCTCGAAGTCATCCAAAACCTCATCCTTCAAGCTTCCCCTGAAGTCAAGCGGATCGTAGAGGTACCCGCAGTCGTCGCACTCGTCGAGGCCGCCCCTGATCACGGATCCGCACTCGGGGCACGACCACACGTCGAGGTCCTTGTCGATCATCTCTATCTCCTCGGAGCCTTTCCTCGAGAGGACCAGGAAAACGACTACCGTGATGAAAAGAAGTAAGACCAGGCCGACGAGTATGATCAATCCCGTGCTTATCTCAGGGGGAGGCGGATCGGAACCGGGAACAACGGTGATGGTCATGGTGTGGTTCACCGTGACCGTCCCGTCCGATACCCGCAGGGTTACGATGTAAACCCCCGTGATCTTGTATGAATATGACGCCTTCTCCCCCACGTACTCCCTCTGGAGACCGTCCCTGTCGTCGAAATCCCAGATGAACGTAAGTTCATCACCGTCCGGGTCCACGGTCCCCGAGGCGTCAAAGAGGATCTCGCTCCCGACGATCACATTGGTCTCGGGACCTTTGACCGATATCACAGGTTCACTGTTCTCCACGATCAGGGAGAAATCCGCCGTTCTGGCTATGAAGTGGCCGTCATCCGCCTCGAAATAATATGTGTGGGAGCCCGGATCAAGGTCAACGGGGGACGATCCGTAGAAGCTGTACCTGATCGGATCGACGATGCCCTCGGAGGAGAGTCCTATGGGTTCACCCCCGTCGATGACAAGCCTCACCCATATCGGATCCTCCCCGTCCGCGTCCTTGTATTCCACCCTGAATTCCATGCCCGCATTCGAATCCGCCTCCCTCACATCGCTTTCCGGCCTGTGCCTCAGGTTGGGGGCGTTGTTATCCATTATCCCCACCGCATAGTATCCGGCGGTCAATTCCGAGAAGTTCCCGTATCCGGCCTCCTCCACGAGGACCCCACCCGAAGCGGGCGGTGCATCCCAGATCCCATCATGATATCTGTACACCTTGATCAGGTCCTCATGCATCCGTATGGGAAACTCCTTACCGGCATGCCCCATCGTTACGTTGATCCACTCGAATAGATAGGAGGCGTAGGTGGGAAGTGGTGTGAACTCCAGGTGGCATACAAATATCGCGCCGGGAGCTTCCGGGGGCATCTCGGGGATGGTAATATCCACCATGCCCCTGCCGTTGGGTTCCGATATCCCGAAGGACATCTTCACAATGATCCCATTGTAGAAGTCGGTGAACTCCTCGACTACCCTCTTGAGCAAAGTCACATTTACAGACGCCTCTCCGGACGCCCTCATCTCATCGAATACGCGTAGGGTCAGCTTTTTCGTGCCCACTCCGTCAAGGGTCACCTCGGTTAACGCGTCCGGCCCTTCGTAGATCGGAGCCTCCTCCCCCTCGATATACCAGGAGTAGGTTAGATGGTCCCCGTCACCATCGTATGAGAGGGAGCCGTTCAGCGTTATAGTCTCCTCCGGGAAAGCCATCAGGGCTTCGCCGGGGGAGGAGATCACCGCAACGGGTGCGAGGTTCCTGTCGCCGATGGATAAAAGCGTACCCCCAGATAGGGAGATGATCATATGCTTCTTCGAAATGGACGGCTCTCCACGGGGACGGGCATCCAGGGGAAGGGTCCATCTCATCTCGTATCCCCCGCTTCCATCGGGCGAATATGAGGTGACGATCCAGGGGTCCGCCCCTACGATCGTGTAGAAGGAACTCCCCCCCGATATCGCCCTGGTGATCGGTTCAAGGGGCATAGAGATGTTGGATATTATGGTCCCATTGTTCAGGTACATGAACAATATCCTGCCATCCACCTGCATGGATATCACACTGGCGGCTTCGGAGACCGCTGGTGGGGCGATCATATCGTAGGGAAGGGGGGAGGTCCAGATCAGGTCCACGCCAGTGATATTGTCCGGTGCGCCCTCATCCGTATCCTCTGCGTCAACGATCCCATCCTCGTTATCGTCGGGGTTGGAATCCAGCACCGCAACCACCATGCTGCTCACTGCGATCAGTTTACCGTTAACATACGAAAGGGAGAGTATATCGTCGGAGAAGATGGCGGACAGTTCCATGGTATGTATCAGTGATCCGTTGTTTGCATCGATGATCTTTATCATATCGTCATCTGCAATATATATCTCACCGAGTGAGGCTGCAATGGGGCAGTGCTCCGTGCCCACCGCCACCTTCCACCTGGCCATTCCGTCATCGTCATCGTAAGCGGTCATATTTCCATCCGAGGTGATGACTATCACATTTCCTCCAGCGATCATTATAGGGGCCGCTGCAGGGGCGGGAAGGGGTTTCCTCCAGAGGACATCGCCCGCGCTCATCCGGGTGTCCTCCTCCTCCTGATACGCCCCGTCGTTCACACCGTCCCGGAAACCTATCCAATCAAAGGCCCAGAGCGCCTGATCGTCGCCTATTGCGAACACCTTGTTCGCGAATGCCCAGGACTGCTCGTTCTCCATATGCAGCGCGGGCCTTCCGATTAGATTGGATGATGCGTTGGTGTAGGTCCAGAGCCTGCCTGTCCCACCGTTATCATCCGTCGATGTGTTCAGGGCCGTGAGGTCGCCCTGCGGCGTAGTAAAGAATAGGGCCGAACCCACGGCGGATGATGTTCCGGAACCCGCCAGGGAATCAAGCCACAAGGGCTCAACGGGATCGCTCCACTCCCCCTCGAGGTCGTAGGACCAGTATGTCCGATTGCTCTGAAGCTCCCCCTGCGACCAACCTGTCCGTCCGGGCCCGCCCCCGGCGGATGTCCAGAAGCCCGTCAGTATCGGCCTGACGTAGATCTCGATGCTGTCTATATTGTCCTCTGTCGGCGTCACCTTATCCTTGGGTGCTGCCTCTATGATCCGCCCCACTATCAGGGGATATCCGGCCTCTGCGACCCAGTCCTGTGAGACGATCACATCCTCCCCAGGTTCGACCCTGAGGTCGGATACCTTGCCGACGGCCTTCTGATTCAGGAAATCCTGCGTCGAGATGCGGAACTCCACGGAGACCGTGGCACCGACCGTCCCATTGTTCAGCACATTCAGGCTGATCCGAACGTTCTCACCCTCGAAGGGAGCGGGATCGTTGAGTTCTATGGAATGGACCCTTAGATCGGGCGATCCTATTGCGATGACCTTTCCGTCGTTCATAAGGTTCTTCCTTGAGATGAATACCCGCCCCATCCCGACGGCCAGTGTGGAGTCGATCTTCGACCCGATGTTCCTCTTCCAGATGATCCGGTCCTCGTCCGCGATGTTCAGGGTTGTGGTGGATATGCAGTAAACCTTGTGCTCCCTGTTGCCAAAGAGCAGAACACCGTCGCCGATGATGGGCGATGAGCCGGATAGCTCCCCCGTCGTGTTGAACCTCCAGAGGAGTGAGCCGTCCGCTGAGTCAAGGGCATATGCGGATCCCCCGACGTATTCGTTGTACTGGCCCCAAGCCCTCTTCGTTGTCAGGTATATCGTGCCATCGTGATAGGACGGGCACGAGGATATCTTGGGTGGGGCACCGGACCCCACATCCACAGACCATACGTCCGCTCCTGTCAGGGCGTCGAGGCAGAAGAGCGTCCCGGTCGCGTTTCCGTAGAAAACGTTGCCCTCGGCAAGGAGGGAGTGACCCTGTATCGTCGTTCCGGGGTCCTCCTTCATCCAGAGGATATCCGTATTACCTATGGATTTGTTGGCCTCCCCGGCATAACCCTGGTCCCCGTCGAAGAAACCGTCGCTGTCCAGGCAGTAGAATGTCCCCCACCCGTCTGCGACGTATAGCCTCCCGTCGTGGAACGCTGGATTCATCTGGAAACCCCAGAAGTTCTCCTGACCCCCCATGATGAGGGTCCAGTTCACGGAGCCGTTGTTGGCGTTCAATGCGTAGAAAGTGCTGTTGATCAGGTTTGATGTCCCCACGAAAACCTTCCCGTCGGCCACCATCGGCGTGGAGCGGATCGAATCCGCGTGAAGATTCGCATCCCAGAGCCTCGTGTTCGTGTCGATGTCGACGGCGTAGAAGTGGCCGTTGTCCGCACCGAAGTAGATCACTCCGTCCCTGGCCGTTCCTCCAACAGATATATGGTAATTGCCAATGTAATGGTCCCAGACCACCTCCCCGTTATCCGGATCCAGCCCCCTCATGTGGCCGTCGCCCGATCCGATGAAAACCATCGAATCGTACAGGATGGGAGAATCGAACTCCTTCAGTCCAGGAATATCGGTGGTCCACAGGGTGGTATTGTCCGAGGGGATCAGCGAGGGAGTATAACCCGTGTGGTTCTCATCGCCCATGTACATTGGCCATGAATCTCCGTCCTGGGACGCCTCCCTTGTCGGAGCGGAGAACCGGGTGATTTCGATATCGCCCTCGATACCGGAGGCCGCGGAGGGCGTGAAAATCACCATTGACGAGGCCAGCATCATGAGAACGGCCAGCGTTGAGATATATCTGATTATAACCTTTCTGTTCACGATCATCACTCCACGATATAGGGTGATTAGCAACAAAATTCTATTTATATAAACGTTGTGTAAAGTCATTCGTTCATGCACATGGGATGATTCATATCTCGTACGTATCATCCGTTGTCGGGACCAGGACCTCTGTGAACGTCGAGATGGCGTCTGCAAGCGGCGTTCTATCGTCCCCGTGTATCAGGATAACTTTCTCCGCACCCGTTTCCTGGGCGAACTGGGTGAGCTGTTGGTGCCCCGCGTGTGCGGAGAAATCAAAATGGACCACCTCGCAGTCCACTTTCTCGACAACCCCTGCGATCTCGATGGAACCCGTCTCCATCAGCATCCTTCCGTTGGTGTCATCCACCTGATATCCCGTGAGGAGGATGCCGCTTCTCGGATCCTTCCTCCTGTTTCCGATGTAATCAAGTACGGGCCCACCGTCCAGCATGCCCGATGTTGTTACGACTATCGGGGCCTCCCTGGCCTTTATCCTGTGTCCCGGGTTCTTGACGAACTTTATCGATCTCAGGGCGTGGATAAGGGATTTGGGGTCCCTCAGGAATCCGGGGTTCTCGAGGTAGAGTTTCGAAACCCTTGTCCCCATTCCGTGGAGCCACTTCTCCTTCCGCAGGGGTGAGATGATCTGTATCACCTCCTGGGTCCTTCCGACGGCGAAGGCGGGGATGATCACCTTGCCTCCCCTTTCAAGGATCTCCTCTATCTTTCTCAGGAAGTCGTATTCCACCTTCTCCCTGTCGGGATGGGGGCGCCCGGAGTAGGTCGACTCCATTATCAGGACGTCGCATTCCGGGGCCGTTGCCCCGGTCTGGAGCCTCGTATCGACCGTGTTGATGTCCCCGGTGAACAGAACATCCTTTCCGGACCCATCGTTGAACATGTACATCGTGGACCCGGGGATGTGGCCGGCATCGTATGCCGTGACCGAGAATGGGCCTACTCGTATTGTCTGCCCGTATTCGATGTAGTTGAACGAGTCCTTGAACCTTCTCACGTCGAACTGATCGTACGGAAGGGTGTAGCCCTCGATCTTGGCGATCTTGATAGTGTCCATCAGGAGGATCAATGCGGTCTCGAGCGTTAGCCGTGTCCCGTACACCCTCGCCCCGTATTCGCCGCAGACCCATGGGGCCATCCCGATGTGATCGAGGTGGGAATGGGTAAGGAAAAGGGCATCCGAGGGTTTCACCTTTCTCGGGAACTTCGGTGGCTTGGATGGGGTGAGGCCGTAGTCGAAAAGAATCCTCGTCTCCTTCGATTCGGCGGTTATACCAAGGCTGCCTATCTCCTCCACTCCTCCCGAGAAACCAATGATCATCTGTGCACTTCCAGGCCAGCCCAGTCCGTAACTGTTATAATAGCTTTATTCCATGTTTTCCGTGTTGATCTCATATGGCCCTATCTACAAACATTTATTAACAACTTGATTATAGGGGAATTTCACAACGGCAGGTTGACCATTATGATAATACCGGTAAGATGTTTCACATGCGGCAAGGTCATAGGCCAGCTATATGACGAGTACAGCCTCAGGGTCAAGGGAGGGGAGGATCCAAAAAAGGTCCTCGACGAACTGGGTCTGGAGAGGTACTGCTGCAGGCGCATGTTCCTGACACACGTCGACCTTATCGACCAGATCATGCCCTATTCCTGATCACGATCATAAAGGAAACGTGGGATAGTTGGACCTAACTGAGCAATCTTCTCGCTCAAGGAAAGGATACAAACTTACCTGCGTTCCGCAGGGGCTTATTGCCTCACTCCATTCGCCAACAAGCCAATTGGGGCCGTAGGGTAGCTTGGTCCATCCTTGTGCCTTGGGGTGGCATAGACTCGAATTCAAATTTCGACGGCCCCACTACTTCTTCTCATCAATCTTTAATTCGAAGTGGTCCCCGTCATGGAAATTTGAATTTAAATCTTTCAAGCCCGGAGATTTGATAAACTATAAGTATTAAGCTGTTTCTGGGTTGCCTGGAGATATCGATTTGGCCTATTCACGAAGACCCAGCAATCGGAGGCGTGGCGATAGACCTCGAATGGATAAGAAATCGACACAGAGGACCCCGATGTTGAACATACATCGTATTGGCTATTTCAAGTACGATATCAAGGAGCTGATGGCCAGATCGGATATGGAGGAGGATCTGATCGCATCCTTCATTGCCACCCTGACCGCAAAGGCCTCTCGCATGTCGATCAAGGATGCAAGGGATTACATAAGGGAGGTGGAGGAGAGGGAGTCCTTCTCCAAGGAAACCGCCGACAGGCTCTGCGCCCTTCTCGACCGGTACTCCAAGTACAGATGATGTGCCCCTGTACCGTTCTTTCGCCATAGTTTCATTTTACCCGGGGAAAATTATATATCCCAATAAACCAACTTTACACCCGGTGTCGTTAATTCGACGGATTGTGATGAGATACACGAAACCCTGAAGAGGAGGAATGATCATGTATGCTCTCGAGATACTGGAGATCCTAAGTGACAAATACTCGCTTAAGATAGTCCAATCATTATCGGTAGATCCCAGTACCATACCCCAGCTGAGCAGGAAGCTGGATATCCCAATGGCAGCATGCTACAGGAGGGTGAACACGCTCCTGAACGAGGGGCTCATACAGGAGGACGGGGTCAACCCTCGGACGAGGAGGAAGTCCGTTATCTACAGCACCAACATATTCAAGCTGGACATATCCTTCGGCTCGGGCAAGCTGTTCATAATCACGTATTTCAAGGACAATACAAGACTTGGAAAGGTCATCGACCTCCGGAGCGAGCCGTACGAGGAGCAGATCATCCAGGAGGATCTGATCCACACGATGAAAAGGGATCCGGGGGGCGTCACCATAAGCCGGGAGAACCCCCTACTCTGATCCGATCCCGATTATCTTTCATGGATCGGTCATCTTTCACATATTCGATGTAATACTTTATCTCAGAGAATTGCACTATGCCCAAAAGATGCCCAGGTATTGCCCCAGGTGTTCGGCCTTTCTGAGGGACCCGAACGTGAGCATCTGCGACAGATGCGGAGGAATGATCCACGAGGAACTGGAGAGAAAGGAGAGGGTCCAGTCCGCCCTTGTTAGAAAGAGCCTTCTTGTCAAGGGGCCCTTCTATCCTGTCACCGGTATGAAATGCCCGAAATGCGGGGAGAACGTGGAGGTGCTCTCGAAGGATACCGAGGAGTTCCAGATCAAAGGCTCCAAGACGGGCAACGGGCCGGCCGGTGAGGAGTTCGCCCTCTTTCGCGCGAGGATATCCTTTCAGAAATGGAGATGCCAAAAAGGGCACATGTTCTTCTCACAGTACGATGTTGAGTGGAAGGAGCTCTGCCCCAGATGCAGGAAACCCAACACCCCCTACGGCGACATCGTACGATCCTGTGCTACCTGCGGCATAATGGTGCCCAACGACCTTTACAGAAAAAAGGACCCGCTGGTCCTGATGGAAGAGAGGGGCTACATCTACGCTCCGGACCTCAGATGATCAGAGCGCCGTAAGGATGGCCCGGTCAGCATCATCCAGCGTTGATATCCCGGACCACTCCCCTTCAGGAGATCCCTCGATCTCACCCACAGATACGAGGGACAGCTTTCCGGATCCGGGATCCCATATCGGGCGGGGGCCATCAATGATCTCATATCCCACGCCCATCTCTCCGGCTATGCGCCTTAAGGAATCCACGATTGACAGCTTCTTTTTTATAGTCCCCCTTGGCAGACGCCCGTTCAGGGACAGGACATCTTCTCCCCTCCTTGCCACAAGTACAAGCTCCACACTGACAAGGTTTCCATCCAGTGCCTCGGAGACAAGGTCCCTGGCGATCTCGAATTCGGATATCAACTCCCTTGCCAGATCCGTCAATTCCGTCCTGCCCCCTTGCGCCCCTCCCCTGTGAGATACCACCAACGGGCGGCCCATCTCCTCCTCGAGATGCTTGATAACGCCCCAGGCGTATCTGTAGGACATCGACATGGCGGAGGCGGCCCCGGACAGGGAACCCTTCTCATCGATGAGCCTGAGCAGGTCGTATCTCCCCTCCCCGATGACCGTTTTGCCCTTCCTTCCTACGGTTACCTTCGCCCTGGCATCCATATAACCCCATGCCCAGCTAATTATAAGTAACCGACCGATATACCCGAACAAGCATATCGGTGGGTCCATTTGAAAGATGGCAAGAAGGTAATGGGAAAAAACATCAAAAAGGTCAGGAGGGCCGTGATCGGCCCCCCTCTGACGCCGATGGTGATCGTCTATCTCTCCCTGTTCGCTGCGATCGGGATGGCCGTAAAGCAGATAGCGTATCCATTGGCGGCTGTTGCGGCCGCTCCGCTCCTCCTCCCGGTGTCCCCGCTCGTGGCAGGGGCGTATATGATGTGGCTGGTTGCTGGTCGGGCCATAACCGGCTACAGGTGGAGCGGGACCTTCATGGGGGCGGTACAGGCTTTCGCAGCTTTCCTGCTCATCTTCGGCAGGCACGGTGCATTCAACTTCCCACTCTATATCGCCACGGGATTGACGGTGGATATCGCATTCATCGTGATGGGCCCGCTGTCAAGGACCATGATCGGTCATGTCGCCGCGACCGCGGTCTCCTCGGTCGTCGGCACACTTATGGTGGTGGGAGTCGAGCTGGAACTGGGGAACGAGCTGGTCATCGCCTCGGGGCTGATAGCGCTGGGCGGCGGGACGATCGGCGGTTTCGCAGCCTATCAAGTGATCACACTCCACGAACGCGTACTTGGGGACAGATATTCGATATCGAAAGATCGTAGGACATTTGCAGAGGGAAATAGGGAGGTGACCTGATTGGTCGAAGATGAATTATCAGAGGAAGAAACCGATAATATACAGGCGACGGAAGAGGAGAACGACGGGGAGATCAAGGAGGACCTCACCATTCAGGGAGGGGCTTCCCCCTCCGAGGGCCGGGGAGGGAGCCGGATCGCCATCGTCCTGATCTCACTTATGCTCGTGGTCGCCGGCGGCATTGCCGGGGTTGTTCTGCTAGGCAAGAACCTGGATGATGGCCCGGACGAAATGGATGATACAGAGCCGGAGATCGACATCATTTCGGAGGATGTCGGATACGACGGAATACCCTTCAGCTTCGTTGCAGGGGTGACCGGAATGGATCCGGGTGACATGGTAATATCCTGGGATTTCGGGGACGGACAGACAAACGCGGGAACCAATGTGGAACACATCTTCGAGGAGACCGGCATATTCACCGTCACGCTGACCATAGAGGACGATGGAGAGGTGGTCCTGCAAACAACGAAGCTGGTGACGGTTGCACCCGCATCCGGGCCTGCGGAGGGGCTCCTGCCCGACGGGCGCATCCCTGATTGGAACATCGAGTTCACCGGCGACTGCGGTGAGGGAACACTCGCACTGCTGGATATCGTAACCAATCCGGATATGATCATGGAGATCAATATCACCCTGAACGGCCAGGAGAGGAGCTTTGTCGGCGTCGAGCTGATGGAGGTCTTCAACCTGGCGGGGATCAGGTTCGATGCTGATGATTTCACGGTCATCGGTGATTCCACTTACGCCTCCGATGTATTTACAACACTGAGCCTGCCCTTCAACGGGGGAAACTCAACCTACCTAATTCTCACCGAGAATGATAGATGGCTTTCAAATACCGATCTGAACAGCACCTACATGCTCATCGGCCCCGGAGGTGAGGTGGTGACCAACGTACACACCGTCGATATCGACCCCTTCCATCTTGTGATAACCGGCCAGGGCATCCCCGAGGATATCTCGTTGACCATCGACCGGATCCACGAGCTTTTCGAGCTCACCGATTACAACGTATCCGACGGGAGGGAGATGTACCGTTTCTCCGGATATCCCCTGTGGCCGATCCTCGAATACGCCTCGATACTGAGGAACGCCACCGAGGTCTCATTCAAAGCGCTGGACGGATACACCGTGGATTTCCCGGTGAACTACATCCACGACAACCCCGAGAGCGATGATCCCTTTTTCCTCTCGATCAGCGAGGATGGGGTATTTCACGACCGCCTGAAAGGGCCTTACATGCTCGTCACGCCGGATGCGGATTACCTGGATAACCCCGCCCAGCCCTGGTACAAGCAGTTCTGGGTGAAGCAGGTATCGAGCATCATAGTGGATGCCGACGACGGCCCCGCACCCGACCTTCCCTGGGGCGAGCCCGAGGAAGCGGCGCTCAACATCACCTGGGATGGTGGCTCATATTCATTCACCTCCTCCGAACTTGCATCGTATTTCGATCTACTCGTTACGGCGGAATGCACCAAGGTTAAGAGGACGGGGACCACGATAACCGACGTTTACACCGGAATCCCCGTATTTGATCTGCTTGAACTTGCCGGGGCGCCAGCGGTGTACGGGGGGCTCACCTTCATCTCATCCGACGGATACGCCAAGACCGCAGATCCCTGGGAGATATATCAGGGAGAGCTTGCAGGTAATGTGACCATGGTTGCCCTTACAGAAGGGGGGGAGTGGATATCGGAGGAGGACGGAGGCCTGATGATCGCTGGCTCCCCCCTTGCAAGCAAATACTGGGTATCCATGCTATCCGAGATTCATCTGGAGGAGTGGTCCCTGGAGGTCAACGATGAGGCGATCACCCTGGGCGATCTGAAGTATTCAGGCTACACCTACTCCGGAAACGCCTCGAAGCTGAGGGACGACAACACGACGACCAATGTAACGGCAAAGGGTACGATCGTGTACGATCTCCTGGGCTCATATCTCAACCTCACCGGGATGAACAACATGACCTTCTTTTCAGTGGATGGATCGAACATCACCATCTCCCTGGATGACCTGAAGGACCGGAAGGCCTGGAATGTCTCCGCATTCCTGGCCTGGGAGGTGGATGGTGAAACCCTCTACTACCACAGCGGCCTGCTGAGGTTGGTCCTGCCCGATGAGATGATCGATGGTGACGACTGGACGGCAGACATGTGGCTTTCAGGCGTATACCGGATCGAGGTGACCCCTTGACGGGACAGCCACATCTGATCAACGTGATCGGGCTCAAGAAGAGCGGGAAGACCACGGTCACCGAGGGCATCGTGGCTTCCCTCGGGGCAAGGGGATACCGCGTCGGCACCGTCAAGTCCATGGTGCAGTCGGTTTTCTCCCTGGATACGGAGGGTAAGGATACCCATCGACACGGCAGGGCCGGCGCGGAGTTCACGGTCTCCCTCTCCCTGGGGGAGACCGTCCTGCTTCAGCGCCACGACGGAGGAAGAAGGGGGATCGAGGAGATCTCGCACCTCTTCCCTGAAGGGACCCAGTACGTCGTATGCGAGGGGCTGGAGGATCCAGGGGCACCGCAGCTTCAGGTGGTCTGCCTGCGCGATCCCGAGGATATGGAGAGAACCGTGCAGGTGAGGATGGTCGATCATAAGAGCATAATATGCCTTTCGGGCCTGATCGCACTGAAGGGGAAGGGGAAACTCCCCTACCCCCTTTTCAACATAATGGAGCCGTCCGAAAGGGAGGAGCTTGTGGACCTGATCGTGGAACGGACCGGATGGCCGGACCCGGCCGGCAGGCCATCCGGACCGATTGTTGACCATGGTGAGGATTGGAGGCCGGGAGTTCTCCCTCCAGGGAAGATTCCCGAGGTCCCCCCCATGATCCACGGAGGTGAATGATGTGAAGTGGGGGCCGACCATCGCCGTGGTATTGATCATACTGCTGGCAGCAGGGGCCTTTTTGATTTTTACCCTGCAGGATGAGGGAACAGGGGCATCATTGACCGTGCTGACCCCTTCCTCCACACACGAGGTGGATCTCGAGGAGGGGGCCGTTCCGATCCGTCGGATCATCAAGAACACGGGGATGACATACGACAGCTCGACCGTCCTTGCCACCACCACGGATGGGGATATCCTATCCGTGGGCGGTGGGACCGAGATATCGGTGAGGGACGGGAGGTGCCTGCTGGGAGGCGATAGCGAGCTCCTTGGCCTTGCGTGGGGGGGCGGGATGGAGATCACAACGACCATGTCGGTGGCGAGGACCGCCCTGTGCTCCCTGAACCTCTCCGCTCCCGGGGTCCCCCTGGTGTGGACGGACGTGGAGAGGGTGGTGGTCCTCGAGCTGGACGGATTGGGTTGGGGCCTGTACTCGAATACCAATGGGATGCTGAACAACCTCTCAGGAATGGATGCGCTGATGCCGGCGCTGACCGCATATCCGCCCATCACCAATGTCGGTACAGCCATGGCCGTCACCGGCCTGCCGCCAGCGGAGAACGGGATCAGGGCCCGGAGCGATCACACCCTGCTCAAGCCGACCTTCCTGGATGTGGGGGGAATAGAAGGGCATTCCACGGCCTGGATCGAGGGCGACAGCGGTTTCCTCGATGCCGATATGGAGAACAATGTGGATTCGGACGGGGACGGCACCATAGACGACGAGATCCATGAGGTGGTGATGGAGCACCTGAGGGCCGGGACGGAGATCATCCTCGGCCACTATCACTCGATAGATGACGCAGGCCACCAGAGCGGCCCTGAAAGCGCGGAACAGATGGATGCGGTGGGGAATATCGATCGCTATATCGGCGAGGTGGCGTCGTTCCTTGAGAACGGAACAGACCCCTCAATTCTCATCGTATTCTCGGACCACGGCATGCACGAGGATGACGACGGGCTGGGGGTTCACGGGGAGTTTAGACATAAGGATATGTTCTCCATCGTCGGCTATGAACTTCTTGGCGGAGCGGAGCCCCTTCCCGAACCCGGCCTTATCATAGCGGGCGACATTTCAAACCCCGTTGAAATAACATTAGAGGAGTTCGTGGAACTGCCCTCGGTTGAGGCCTACCTTGTGGTCAAGGGGTCGAAGGGAGATGAGGGTGGAAACTACAGGGGCGTGGAGCTGTCGACCGTAATGGAACTGTATACCTCCGGAGACGTCGTAACCATTCGGCTCTCGGCAATCGATGGATACACCGTCACACTCCCCGGGCATTATGCCGATGAGGGGAGCGGCGTGATCCTTGCATACGAGAAGGACGGCGAGGGCCTCGGAGATGACGGCCCCATCAGGCTGATCGTCCCCCAATCCCTGGCCGGGGAGTATAACGGCCAGGAGTGCCTCAAGGGCGTGATAAAGCTGGAGGTGAACCGCTGAAAGCCTTACATCTTCTGGTGCCCGCAGTGGGGATCCTGCTGATGGTCGTGGGGACCCTGATATACATGGCATCGGACAGGGTTACCCCCGATGAGGATGACTGGTTCATCCGCGTTTCCGGCATGGTTGGGAACGAGACGGAGATCCACATGGAGGAGTTCAGGGGGCTGAACACCTCCGTTTTCAGCATGGCGCTCGAGGGCACAGGGGAGGATGGAGAGAAACACGATTACAGGGGAACCCCTCTAATGGAGCTGCTCGTCGGACAGGGGTTGTATGAAAATGCCACCGGGGTGGCCGTCCGTGCCGCTGACGGGTACTCCAGATCCTTTTCCATTTCAGAACTCGATGAGGGCATACTCCTCGTCTACGAGAAGGACGGAAAAGAGCTGAAGGGGAGGTCCGAGGGGGGAGATGGACCCATCCGGCTGATAGTGAGCCAGGAACATGCGGGAACGTTCAACGCCCAGTACAGCGTGAAGTGGGTCAGCGAGGTGGTGGTCTCATGAGGACCGGGACCCACCTTCTTATCGTCTCCTCCCTCTCCTTGACCCTGTTGATCTCCATATTCGTCTCGGCCGCATTGACGGATCAAAACGAGGAGGGATGCGACTCGTGCCATGCGGGGAGCCGGCCGGAGGGCGGATATCAGCTTGAACTGCCTGACATCGTTGTGCTTGCGCCTGACAACGTCTCGTCCGGAGGGTCCTTTCAGCTGCTTGTGAGGATGGTGGAGAGCGAACCTTACGACGTGATATCCCCTACAGCATCGCTCGACCTATCCGGCCTCGAGGGCGCGGGGGCGGACAGACTACATGTTGATCTTGAGTTGACGGGCGAATATTTCGAGGGCTTCTTCCGGATCCGGGACGTCCACGAGGGGGGGGTCCTGAAGGTGGTCGTTTCATTCACCATACACTACGATCATCCCGACCCGGAGGATGGGGATATCGGCACCTACTCGATCGAGAGGTCTCATATGGTCGAGGTTTACGGAGAGGTTCCGGGTGATGAAGAGAGGGGGGATGAGGATACGCCCCTACCGCTGATGATCGCGCTTCTCTCCGCTGCGGCCACGGGGGTGATCCTGCGCAGGAAGAGGAGCTAGCGGTCTCCCTCCGGGGGATCGGCTTCACCTATCGTTCAGCCGGCAAAAGCACCCTTTCAGGTCTGGACCTTGAGGTTGAACGGGGGGAATATCTGGGCCTCGCCGGCAGAAGCGGCGGGGGCAAATCCACCCTGCTCTACATCCTGTCGGGGCTTGCGCCAGGATTGATACGAGGGAGCCTGAAAGGGGAAGGTATCGTTCTGGGAAGAAGGCTCCCTCTCTCCCTCCCCGACATATCAATGGATATCGGGGTTGTGTTCCAATCCCCTGCCGATCTCTTCGTCCAGGGCAGATGCAAGGATGAGATATCATTCTCGCTCCGGTGCAGGGGAGTAGGTTATGATAAGGCGAATTCTATGGCCGTGCGGGCGGCGGAAGAGCTCGGGATCGCCCATCTGCTGGACCGAAGGAGCAGGGACCTCTCCGGCGGGGAAAAACAGCTGGTTGCCATTGCATCCTCCCTTGCGGTCAAGCCCAGGGTCCTGATCATGGACGAGCCCTCCTCCCAGCTGGACCCCAGGGGCAGACGGAGATTCCAAAACGGCATCGAGAGGATCGGAAGGATCCATCCTGACATCACCATCATACAGATAGAGCAGCGTCTGGACTGCCTTCGTTTCTGCGATCAGGTAGCGGTCCTGGATGGGGGGAAGATCGTTCACAAGGGCCCCTCCTCCAAGGTATTGATGGGGGACCTGGAGAGGTTTTCCCTGAAGGAGGACCCCATGGTGGGGGCCTACAGGAAGGCGGTTGAACGGGGGTTCCACGACGGAAGCGGCGTCAGGAGGGGCCTCCTTCGGACCATGGGAGATGCGCTTCGGGGGAAGCTTCCACCGGTGGAACACAGGGGGAGGTCCGGCTCTCTCTCCCTCGACCTTGAGGATGTATATTACCGATATCCCGGGTCCGGAGGGGGGATACGGGGATTGAACCTCTCGTTGAAGGGGATCCGTTCCCTGGCGCTGATGGGTCCCAACGGCTCGGGGAAGTCCACGCTTGGAAAGACGATCGCGTCGCTTATCACCCCGGACAGGGGCACTGTGATGGTAAATGGAAAGGTGTTCTATCTATTCCAGGAGCCCTCCAACATGTTCTTCTCCGAGACGGTGGAGGATGAGCTGGGGGGACTGGACGCGGAGAAGATCGGATTGTTGGAACTGCTTGAACTCTCGGACCTGACGGAGAGGGAGCCGCAGCTTCTCAGCCAGGGCGAGAAACAGAGGCTTGCGATGGTTCTGGCATTGACATCGGGAAGCGATCTTCTGGTGCTCGACGAGCCCTTCAGGTCCCTGGACGGGGTCATGATACGGAAGGTTAAAGGGCTCCTCAGAGAGGCGTCCACATCGCCCCACATCATCATAACCAACGACCCCGAGGCGGCCTCCTCCGCGGATCGTATGTTGATCATGAAGGGAGGACGGATCGTCGGAGATGGATCTCCGCAGGACCTCCTATCCGACCCGCACATGATGAAGGTCCTCAACTGGCCCATGTACGGTGCGTCCGTCATCGCCCGCAGGTCGGGGATGGGGAGCGGGGGCAGCTATCATCAGATCAAGCTGGCACTGGATAAGGGGGTGAAGGCCTGAAGGGGGGCTTGAAGGAACTGGATCCCCGCGTGACGTTCATCGGGGTGATCGTGGTGAGCACGGCCGCATTTGTCCTCGACGGCCCGACAATGCTCCCCCTCCTTCTTATCCTGCTCATCATCTGCATGTACCATTCGGAGGATATCCGCAGATACGGAAGGGGCGTTAGGGGGCTTCTGATGATGATGGCCTTCATCGGGTTGGTCCAATCCGTGTATCCGCATGGTGACGGCCTGATCTCTATGTCGATCCCGTATGTCGGAGAGTTTTGGGTTTTTTCCGTTATCGGTTTGGAAACAGCTGCGAGGATCATGGGGAGGATCGCCATCCTGGTGATGACCACGATGCTCTTTGCATCAACGGTGGATGAGGGTGAGTTCCTGAGGGGGTTGAACAGCTTCAGGATACCCTATCCCGCCATCTTCTCTATCAATCTCGTTCTGCGTCTGATCCCGGACCTGTCGGAGGATCTGCTGGATATCGAGATGGCCTTCCGGGGTCGGGGCCTGGGCATTAGGAGGGGGTACCTGGGCCGCTGGAGGAATTACATCCGTATGATCAAACCGCTCTTTATCAGGCATCTGAGATTGGCCTATCTCATGGGCCTCTCATTGGAGCTGAGGGGGTTTACCGGAAAAAGGCTGGAAGAACAGGGAAGCGGAAGGGCGCTGAGGCTGTTCGAGAAGGCTATTCTGGCCCTGCTTGTCTCTGGTGAGGTCCTGCTTGTCGCCTGGGGCCTGTTGAGATGATCCTACACTCCGCCCAGGCTCGACTCGATGAACGTTTCGGTATGCACGACGCCGGGTATGGAGCGGATCTGGCCGATTATGTTGTTGGCGAGGTCTTCGGGGTCGTCTCCCTTGACATGCACTATGAAATCGTACTCGCCCAGAAGGGGGTAGGCCTCGATGACAAAATCCAGGGTCTTGAGCTTGCTGAAAACCTCATGCTCCACGGCAACATCACACTTTACCATCATGAAACCGAATACCATAAGCAGGGCAATGACATTGACTAGCTTTTAGCTTTTTCCCCATGTAAGGCGAATATAATTACTGGCGGATGTCCGGGGAAAAAAGTTATATCAAAGCCCGTAATCCCACACAGGTGATAGGTCCCTGTGGGAAGGTAGTATCTATGCGTTGTTCAGGACCCGTCACGATAACGTTTCAACGAACCAGGAGTTGTCCAAATGGAGAAAAAGGTAATGAATAGATGGATCATCGTGGTCGGTGCGATCCTCATCCAGCTCTGTCTGGGAGCGATCTATGCCTGGTCGGTGTTCACGCCGCCTCTCGTGGCGCCGCTGCCCGATGAAGATCCAATGGAGGATCTTGGCACGGGCATAATGATAGACGTGGAGGGTGAACTCGCCGTAGGATCGGAGGAGACGATCATCCTCTCCTTCTCGGAGAACGGAGATCCCTATGCTGGATATTCAAATGTATCAGTTCTTATGGAATTGAAGGATAAGAACGGAAATATCGTAAAAAGCGAGAAGATGATCCCCTACATCGGTTACGTTTACGATGAAGGAGAGCCAATCACCGCAGGTCCTTACGAGAGTGCTTTGGTTGGAAATACCACAACCATAGAGGCAAAGGTGACCAGGAGCGGTACCTGGCACATGATGATCACAGCCTCTGATGGAGACAATACCACCACATTTGAGGTCGTGCAGAACGTCGGGACCGGAGAGTTCGGATTCACAAAGACCCAGTCCCAGATGATATTCGCCGCCGGCCTTTTCACATTTGCACTTTTCACCATTTTCGGTGGAAGGCTTTCGAAGAAATATGGGCCGAGAAAGATGGCCATCGCAGGCGGTATCGTTCTCGGATCAGGATATATCCTTGCCTCATTTGTCGGCGGATCCTTCATCATGATGCTGCTATCCATCGGCATCCTTGGCGGAGCCGGTATCGGTCTTGCCTATGTCGTCCCGATCGCAGTGGGAGTCAAATGGTTCCCCGACAAGAAGGGGATGATCTCCGGTCTTGCCGTTGCAGGATTCGGATTTGGGGCGCTTCTCTGGATGAAGCTTTGCACCGGGTTCGTTTTTGGACCCGTCAAGATCACCGGGGACTGGGGCGGCCTCTATGAGTACTTCGACGTCACACAGGTCTTCCTGATCTACGGCATAGCCTTTGCAGCGGCCGTTATCGGGGGCGGATTGATCATGAGAAATCCCCCGGAGGGGTGGCTTCCAAAAGGATGGGAACCCCCGGAGGTCAAAAAGGATTCCGCCACAGGTTCCGTTGAGTTCACCTCATCACAGATGAGAAAGACCCCACAATACTGGATGCTGTTCTTCATGTTCATGGTGGGCGCAGGATCTGGCCTCATGGTCATCGGGGTCATCAAATTGTTCGGGATAGATGCGTTGCAGGAATCCGGCAGCACGGCCGCAGAAGCATCCGTCATAGCCGGAACCGCGATGGCGCTCTTCTACTCGCTGGCAAACGGCATCGGACGTATCGCCTGGGGCCTTGTATCCGACAAGATCGGAAGGAAAATGTCATTGATCCTGATGTTCTCCCTGCAGGGATTGATGATGCTGGCCTTCTTCTTCATTGGCGGCAACGAATACCTGCTCTATGCTGGAGCTGCGGTGATCGGATTCAACTTTGGAGGGAATTTCGCCCTGTTCCCTGCGGCAACGGCCGACTTCTTCGGAAATAAGACCGTTGGCCTCAACTACGGATGGGTCTTCCTCTCCTATGGATTCGGCGGTATAATCGGACCCATTGCAGGTGGCATCATGGGAGACAACGAGGCGTGGATGTGGGCTTTCATACCCGCGGGCATTCTGCTTCTCGCATGTGCCGGTATCGCCTTCATGCTCAAGCCTCCAAAGGCCCCCGAGCAGGTAGAGTGATCAATAGGAATACGGGGGGCAAGATGCCCCCCGATAATTTAATTTAAAATATATTGCCGAAGAAATGAGATGCTCATCTTTTAACGACGGTTATTGGGATAAGGCCCTTATTGAACTCCAGCCTGGCTATCTCGATAGGGTCCACAAGGTCGTCGGGGATCTTCATCAAAACGGGGGCTCCCAGTGCGATCTGAAGACCCCTTGCACCGATTATGCGGGACTTCTCAAAACGTGTGAGCCTCATGTTGCGGTCAACGAAGAGGATTGATATAAACGTATTGCCTTTCATGGCGTATCAGGGAGAATTTAGATATATGGATGAGCGCGTTTATGTGATAATCTCAAAAAACGGATGTCTTATCTAGGAGAAGTTCATAATTTGAGATTATTATAGCTTTTATGCTCATTCTGAACCTTGACGGCAATGTAATGTAACATTTTTTAGCCAATTAAACATTATAACAATAACATTTATATACTCCCTATACATATTGAAATAATACGCAGTGTACGCACTGTGTCTATAAAGGAACCGAATAGAGAGCGAGGTGATTTTTTTGTTCATCACGCATTCAATCCTCTCTTCTTAACCCCTTGCTCTCTATACTCCTTTACCCCAGACCCTGTTTTGTTTTAGCCCATGGTTTTTTCTTATAACACGGTCTGATGATCTCTTTTTTATCCAGAACCTGTTGCTGTTTAGCCGACAGGCTGTTTGAAAAGGGATCTATAACCTGTTGCCAAAGTAAGGGCCACTTTGATCGATGGTACCAACCTCCGGCAGGGATGACGGTTTGAAAAGATGCCTCCAGGCATCCTCCGGAGGCTCCATCATGCCCTTTTGTATGGACCTCATAACTGTGATCTCCAACTTTTTCAGGGAAGGGTCCACATGTCTACACCCCTTGCACCTGAGCGGCTGTCCCTTTCCCATGGATCCCATCTTCGCACCACACCTGGGGCAGGGGGGATTTGTGATCTCTACCTTCCGTGCCGGCGAGAGGACCTCCACCTTCTCCAGGTTCACGACCCTTGGATTGTCATTATCCGCGGAACGGACCCCCCCAAATATTCGAATTGCATCCCCGACGATGAGCTCGGACAGCTCCTTCCTGAAGCCTTTTGTGGGCTCGTAGGCGCCGCATCTGATCGAATCGCCCCTGTCGTCATCCACCTCGAAGAAGAGATGGCTCCCCCTCTCATATCTCGGTGGCGATGATACCATAGCGACCATTCTGATCGAGGAATGATCCCTGATCGACCGGATGTCCCTGGTTTCCTCGATGTGGGCGTCCGTGTGCTGGTTGGTGGCCCACAGTACCCATCTCTCGATTCCCTCCGTGTCTATATTTGAGGCCATGGCCAGGGCATCCTTTGGGTCCATCCCCCTGATACCGAACAGGACCGGGCATGGGGACCTCGGGATGCAGAGGACCTTTCCATCCCTCGATACGTTGAAGAAGGTGGAGGGGTGCTCCAGGGCCGCTTTTATTATGCTTGCTTCATCTACCACCTTGGGCCCCTTGTCCTCACCCGACCGGTAGACGACCACCTCATTGGTGATATCGGTCAATTCAGCACCAACAGCCGCCAGTGCGCCGATCAATCCCCGCCGGTTCTTCCACCCCCTGAAGAGCGCATTGCTGTTGCTTGCAAGGCGGACGGCTTCTTGAGTGTCCAGTACCTCGTGGAGCGCCCTGTGATAGAACCCATTTACAGCGTTAGGTACATCTCCCTCCAGCACGACCAAACCCGGATTGGTCTGGGGGTCCTCGAAGACAGAGAGCTCTTTGACGGCCTGCTCGGATATCCTGAAGATCTCTTCCCTGATACCTTCCTCCCCCTCGAGCCTGAGGCATACCGCCCCGTTCCCCCTCGTCTTCCAGGGGATGTTGGGATTGAGCCTGATCAGCTCCGGATGGGAGGCGGCTTTCAGTTTCAGGCGTTCCAGCAGGACGGCTCCCAGGTAGGTCGTACACATGCCCAGCGTGGCGGAGTCCGTGCAGTCGATACCCACATGATAGCGGGTCACCCTCGTCCCCCTTCCATCTCCTGGATAAGCGAGGATATCATCAGGGGAAGAAGGACCGTGGCGTCCCCTTCGACGGTGATGTGGGGGGCCTGCTCCTTCACCTTCCCCCAGGAGATGGCCTCCCGGATGCGGGCGCCGGAGAGGGATCCGTCCCACTCCACGGCGGTTGTAAGGCCTATTGCGTAATCGAGGCCTTCCCTGAACTGGTTCCACCAGATGACGTGGTGTTTGGATATGCCCCCCCCGATCATCAGGGCCCCTGTTTTTTTGGCGTCCCAGATGATGTCGGAGAGCTCCTGCTCGTCCTTGAGCAGGTCCAATCTGAAGTCCGAATGCGTCTGCCGCCACATCCATAGCTGGGCTCCGAAGGCTCCGTCGAACGGCCCGGGGAGGTAGATGGGGATGTCGTTCTTTGCGGCCCAGTATGTTATGGAGGATTCGTCGTCGATCCTCTTTCCGATCTCCCGGACGATCCCCCTTGTGGAGAACTCCGTCTTCCCACCTTTCCAGATATCCTCCATCAGCTCCCTCATCTTCTTCTCGAGGATGATCCCGTAGGAGTCCATGGGAATGAGGATGTTGCCCAGCCTGTGTATCTCTTTTTGATGGAGCTCCACGTCGTCCATATCAAAGCTGCCGTGGTAGTACTTTCTCCAGATCCTGGCCAGGTCGTGGTCAAGGGTCCCGCAGGTTGTGATGACGCAGTCCACCCATTTCCGCTTTATCATTTCCTTGATGACCCCTCTGGTGCCTGTTGAGATGATACATGCAGGGAACGACAGGAAGTTGTAGCAATCCTCATCCTGGATCATGTCCCTGAGGATCGTTGCGGCCTCGTACACCTTCTTCGCCGTGAACCCTCCCGATCTGCCCATCTGCTCCATCAGGTCCTGTACGGTCGTGATGCTGCTCGGGTCGATATCCTCGACCGGTGGGAGGTCGTTTTCATTCATCTTGATCGGGCCGATATTATTGTGGTCCCTCTATTACCTTTCCCTTAGGGGGGATGTTTCATAATCGGGTGACGCATACCCTTGTTACATGTCGGGTGATTCGATTGAAAATGATTATAATTTTTATAATATTCACAAAACACATAGTAGAATTTATAAACCAAGGCGTAGGTTTCTGAATAGTGTTTCAATATTCAATACCCTTTGAATTCGTTATAGATGTCTCAGGGACCCCAAAGGGCTCTACTTATTTTGGTATGGCCTCATTTCATCCAGGCTATAAAGCGCGTGTATTGGGCGGTCTATATGCTCATTGCCGAGAGTGTAATTATCAAAAAGGAAGACAAATAAGTAGAGATGGCCTGATTGAAATTCTATCCTATCTTAGCGAGCATAGGGTTAAAATGGCGCTCCTCCATTTTTCATCAATTGCTTGGAAAGAAAATTATGATAAGTACAAGAGGCACCATGATTTCTTAGAGAAAATGTATGCATCAAACTACATGAAATTATTAAGTTTATTTATGTGGAAAAATAATGCATATACATTGACAAGTTGCGTGGAATCTCAAGCTGGTAAAATTGACAGAATTTTCCACAACTGCAACCGACTTGCATCAAAGTTGGAAGTGGATTTGGATTTTAATTATGGACATGATAAAACTAATAGAGGCATCAGAGTTGCTGATATAATTGCAAATGCGGGTAGAAAAATAAAAAGGGAGGATCTTGAAAATATTGAAAATTTAATAATCGTGAAGGATGCGCAGTTGAAACATTGGACCAAATGGACCACAAGATACTTGTTTGAAATCAGGAAGAAAAGCAAGTGGTCACATCATTCCGCAAAGGGGGTCCCTTTCACTTCAGAACAGGATATCCCGTCCGTACTTCGGGCCGACCCAGTGAGGTCAGTTCGGAGGTGAATAATGACTACACATACTATCATGTGTCATCACCTCAAATATAAAATGGTTTAGATATATTTAATATTTACCTATAAAAAATTGAAGAATGAAGATCAATATTGATAAATAGATGATAATATTAAATTAAGTTGGTATTTTTTTGCTTTCTTTAAATAGACCAGCCAAGGATTATAGGCAGGCATAGACAGTCCTGCTATCTGTGCAGGTGCCATACCTTCAAGCCCCATATGAGGTCGGATGAAATTGTATAAAACCCCTCATTACCTTGGTCCTCTCCCTGAAGGTTCCGTTTAACCTCTCTATATTCTGGTTGAGAAAGTGTTTCCTTTTTGATGGTGTTCTGTAATGTATTGTCTTATTTTTATTTTCATAGAATACTTTTCTATTGGCATCAATATATGATTGTAGGCCATCTGTTATCAATGCATCTGGTTTCTTACCAGCTCTCTCTTGATCTTGTTTATAGACCATTGAGGCATCCTTAACCTATCTGTTCTTAGTGATGGTCGAGGCCAATAGGAAACGAGTGGAGCTGTCCATGAGGTTCCAGATTAAAAAATATTGTTCATCACCCGAAATGTAACAGCTTTTAAGATTCAGGCCATTTCACCCGTTAATGAAACAGCACCCCCTTCGGGGAGGTATTGTTCCGCAAGGAATATTGCCTAGGAGACGATTGAAAGGGATATGGATGATATCATCCGGGGCACCCTTCTCATCTGGGCCGCCGCCTTCGTTCTCCTGCGGATGGACGGCCTCGTCCTGATCTACATGAGGAGGGGTCGGATCAATGTGATGCCCGCCGTCCTTCTCGTCCTGGCGTCCCCTGTTCTTGGTTTGGGGTCCATAGCGCTCAGCACGTCGGAGGGGTTCACCAGATCATGGAGGGGGAGGACCTCCTTCACCATCCTGGTGTATTTCATGATCTTTTTGATGTCGCAGATTGCTGCGGGCTTCCTTGCGGTCCAGGCGTTCGTCTTCATGGGCATAGGGGTGCCTTCCGGAAGGGCGATCGGTCCCGGTGCGGATGCTGTTGGTTTCTCCCCCGT
>JAUVLN010000190.1 GCA_030600725.1 Thermoplasmatota archaeon
CGTCTCCATTCCGATCATGGCCAAGGCAAGGATAGGCCAGTTCGTGGAGGCACAGATCCTGGAATCACTGGGAGTGGACATGGTAGACGAATCCGAGGTGTTAACGCCAGCGGACCCCCATTATCATATCGACAAGAGGGAGTTCACCATCCCATTCGTGTGCGGGGCAAGGGACCTTGGAGAGGCGCTGAGGAGGATCCACGAGGGGGCGGCCATGATCCGGACCAAGGGGGAGGCGGGGACAGGGGATATCATCGAGGCGGTCAGACATCAGCATGCGATCATGGGAACCGTAAGGTCCCTGAAGGGAAAGACGAGACAGGAGCTGTACTCGGTCGCCAGGAAGATCGAGGCCCCCGTCGAGCTTGTGGAGGAGGTTGCAGTGCTCCAGAGGCTCCCGGTGGTGAACTTCGCGGCAGGGGGGATAGCCACACCTGCGGATGCTGCCATGATGATGCAGATGGGAACCGACGGTGTCTTCGTGGGTTCAGGCATCTTCAAGTCGAAGAAGCCCGAGGTGATGGCCAAGGCGATCGTCGAGGCCACCATGAACTACGATGATCCCAGGGTCCTCGCACAGGTTTCCAAGGGTATCGGTGACCCCATGGCTGGGATAAACGTGGCCGATATCCCCAAGGAGAAACAGCTCCAGAACAGGGGCTGGTGAATCCCCAGGGGTCAAATGAACCCAAAAAATAGAAATAGTATCCTATTGCTATTAAATCGGGGTGTATAGGGCGTAAGACCCTACTATTTGACGTACCTTTTAGTAGGTACCCCAAAAGTAACATTTGTTCGGGCTGCCCGTCAGGCCTTTGCCTGTGCACTCCCACCCCTGAGTTGCGGATCGGAGAGAGGAGTGGATGGACAGTATCGGGAAAGCAAAGCAGACACTCGAGAGCTGCCTGAATGTCAAGAGGTCAGAGCGCCTTCTGGTACTCTGCGACAGGGGCACCGTAGAGATAGCACAGATCTTCTACGAGGCCGCGGAAAAGGTCTGCATGTCGCCATTGTTGATGGAGATCCCCATTGGAAAATTTCACGGGGACGAGCCTCCAAGGATCGCCGCGGGTGTCATGATGGACAGCGATATCATCGTGGCCCCGACCACCTACTCCATCACTTATTCCAACGCAACAAGGACGGCCCTATCAAACGGCGCCAGGGTCGCAACAATGCCAGGCATCACCATGGAGATGCTGGAGATGGGGGGACTTGAGGCGAATTACAGGTCCATGGCCAGGAGGATCCGGAAGGTCGGCAGGATGTTCGCCAGGTCCGGAAATGTCCATCTCACCTCGGAGAACGGGACCGATATCCGGATGAGCATCCGGGGCAGGGAGTGGATAATCGACGATACGGGCCTGTGTTACAAGAAGGGCTCGATAACGAACCTGCCGGCCGGTGAGGTCTTCATAGCCCCCAAGGAGACCAGCATCAACGGCCACCTGGTCATCGACGGTGTATTCACGGGGCCGATTAGGGGAAAGATAGAGATGATGATAAAAAGCGGCAAGGTCGAGAGCCTCAAAGGCTCCGTCGAGACCCGTAAACTGATGGCGAGGTCCAGCTGTATCAGAACCGTATGCAAGCTGGGGATCGGTATGAATCCCAACTCCAGGATAATCGGGAATATCCTCGAGGACCAGAAAACACTTGGAACGGTCAATATCGGGCTCGGGGACAACTCCACATTCGGCGGCAATGTGGTCTGCGACGCCCATTACGATGCCATGATACTCAAGCCGACCCTCGTTATCGACAGGAAGAAGCTCATTGAGGATGGCCGCTTCGTTCTGGATGTATGACCGGAGGGGGCAAGTTTTTAGTAGGATGATATTATCAAAGTGCCGAAGGTGTCGAGATGGTATTGTTACAGCCAGAGGATAAGAAGGCCATCGGAAATGAACTGGAAGGACTCAAGGAGGCCGTGAAACTTGTTGTGCATATCCCTGCGAACAAGAACGAGCCCAATGAGAACCTGAAATCACTGGTCATGGAGATCGCTGAGATGGATGAGAGGATCTCCTGCGAGATCCTCATGGAAGGAGAGGATGAGGAGGTCGATTACATCCTCGAGAGGAGGCCGGCACTTGTTGTCCTCGACAAGGATGGGTCGGACAGGGGGGTGATATTCTACGGTATGCCGGGAGGCAACACACTCAAGTCGCTCATATCACTGATGTTACTTGTCTCGACTGGTGAAACCGGTATGAAGGATGAGGTGATGGAGAGGATATCGAAGATGGGACCGGACAGCCTCCAGGTTCTCGTTACCCCTGCAACTTCGGGGTGCAACAACACGATAGATATCGCAAACAGGATCGCCTATGTCAACAAGGCGATAACCTCTTCAACCATCGACCTGACGGAGTTCCCGGAGATCGCCCAGCAGTATCATGTGATAGGGCTTCCGATGACCGTCGGGAACGATGACCTGAAATTCACAGGCGTATATGATTTGGGAGAGGTTCTACAGATCCTTGAAGAGAGGATATCCGACGCGGAGTGATAAATTCTATATCATCATCGGCCCATACGTGGACAGGCGTTGGAGGCCTGACCGTGGGAAAACCTCATGTATTGATCGTAATCGCCGTGCTGATAGGATCCGCAGCCCTCCATTTGATTGACCAGCCTGATGTGGGTGGTGCCGCCATATCCTCCCTTGAGACCTCCACTCCCCTCTTCCTGAACGTCGGTCCGGAACTGGGGCTCTCCGGGGTCAGGGGCGATTCGTTTGCCTGGGGAGACTGGAACACGGATGGTTATCAGGACATCCTGGTAAAGGGGTCCAGATTGTTCCGGAACATGGGCCCGCCCGGATACGAATTCGAGGAGGTCACGGGATATGTGGGCCTTGAGAACTCGGGATACTCCGTATGGGTGGATCTGGATAACGATGGTTATCTGGATATCTTCTCGGCAGGGCATCCATACAACTACCGGGATACGGTGTGGATGAACAATGGACCCCCCGGCTACGGTTACACGAACGTTTCCCATCTCTCCGGCCCGATGGGGGTCGATGATGGAAAACCCAGCATCGCTGCGGGTGCGGGCGATATAGATCACGACGGCGACCTTGACATCTATATCGTGAACTGGCGGGACGATGACAACGTGAAATATACCGACACCCTCTGGAGGAACGAGGGCGGTGGGCGTTTCACCGATATAACGGACGAGGCCGGTATCGTCGACTGGAATGGCAACAGGGAGGAGCCCAATGCAGGCATGGGTGTGAATTTCGGCGACTACAACGACGACGGATGGATCGATATCCACGTGTCCAACTACCTCCTCTCCCCCAACTACCTCTGGGAGAACCAGGGGGACGGGACCTTCATCGACGTCGCTCACGACAGGGGATGTGCGGGAGAGCCGACCAGAACCCCGACGGATACCTACTACGGACACACCGCCGGTTCGCAGTGGGCCGATTACGACAACGACGGCGATCTGGACATGTGGTCCTCCAACCTCGCCCACAAGGACCCCTACAGGACGCTTATATGCGATGACTCCCAGCTGTGGAGGAACAACGGTGAGGATGGAGGCTTCACATTTACCAATGTAAGGGATGAGACCGGGATACCCACCGTGGTCCTTGAACAGGAGGAGCTGTTCTTCGGGATCGCCTGGGCCGATTACGACAACGACGGCGATCTGGACATGTGGATACCCCAGATAAAGAGCTACATCGACTACGCCTACTCGTTCCTGTTTCGGAACAACGGGGACGGGACCTTCACTGACGTATCCGAGGAGGCCCGGATGAGGATATGGGATTCGGACGGGGGGGCCTGGTGCGATTACGACAACGACGGCGATCTGGACCTGATCACGGAGGGGAAGTACCCCTACGAGAACGGGACATACGAGGTGCATCTCTTCCAGAACCAGGGCGGAAATGATAATCACCATCTTCACCTGGATCTGACAGGCACCAAAGGGAACCCGTCGGCGGTAGGGGCCAGGATCTGGGCCTACGCCACGGATTCCGGGGCCCTGCTCGGGATGAGGGAGGTGGAAGGCGGCACTGCCGGCCACTCCTATGGCCCCTCGCTGACACAGGAGTTCGGCCTGGGCCAATATGATGGGACGATAGAGCTCGAGATCAGATGGCCCGCCGGCAATATGCAGTACGTCGGATCGGTTAAACCGGATAGGAGGGTTGAGGTCAGGGAGCCCCAGCGGGTCGACCTCTCTCTGGATGTTGAGGTCCAGGACGATGTGGTTGAGGAGGGAGAGGACCTGGAACTGGAGGTCAGGGTGTCGAACCTTGGGGATTCCGATATTGGTGGCGCCCAGATCATCTATCAAGACTCCTGGGATGGAGGTACGGGATGGACGGGCTTTGAGGAGGTGGGCTACATCCCCATTGGAGGATACGTTGACCTTGGATTAACGCTCTCCACTCGAAACAAGATTGGCAACCACGATCTGGAATTTTCCCTTCTTGCGTCCTTCCCGGAGGATATGAATCCGCAGAACGACGCCGTATCCCTAAGCATTCAGGTAGTGAGCTCCAATAAGCCACCTCGGATCAATGGGGTGGTCCTGGATACGGACACCATTGAACCCGGGGGCAATATATCCATCGAGGTGTTCGCAACCGATCCCGAGAACGACCCTCTCTGGTATTCCATTACATGCCCTTATGGCATGATGGACCATTCCGATCCCTCCTCCAACAGGGCCACATGGACGGCTCCCGAATGGTATGAGGTTCAGGACGGCCTCTCGACGATCATCACCGTAACGGTATCTGATGAGGAGGGGGGGAGTGCGTATGGACTCGAGGATGTCACGGTGTTGCCCTACGACGGTCCCCCGTCCCTGACCG
>JAUVLN010000193.1 GCA_030600725.1 Thermoplasmatota archaeon
ATCGTCGCCACCATCCCCAACGGGGTGGGGATGGCGGAGGGGTTGTACGGCCCGCTCTCCGAGAAGGGCATTGTGGTGATGCTTCCCGGGGTCCCCATGGAGTACGAGGCGATAATGAACCATTCAGTATTCTTAGGTCTATTACCTGATGGTGAGGACCTTGTCTCCATTGAGATACCATTCAAAGGGCGGGAGAGCCAGCTGTCCGCATTGCTAAAAGAGGTTCAGGATGAGTATCCTTCACTGGAGATAGGATCGTATCCACGGGGTAGGATGGATGTGATCGTCAGGGTGACTGGTGGGGTAGATGAGGTGGAGAGGGTGAAGGGAGTGTTGTCCATTGGACTCGAAGAGCTGCTCCGGAACAGCTCTTGAGGGGATATCCCCGCATTTTTAATCCAATGGTGTACCGATAAATATAATCCTATCCGATACGAGTTGGATCCGTTGAGGAGTTTAAATGTTAGAGAGGTCAAGCTGTATTGGTTTCACCTTCATTCTGATCTTTTCCATAATATCTTCGGGCAGTTTTGTATCTGAAACGGATGGATACGAACTGATAGATCTGGGAGGGGGGAATCAGATCATTATTGGATATGAAGCCCCTAGTAGCAAAGGGTCAAATCTTGAGGAAATCCCATTGTTATTACTCTCATATGAGCATGACAATGAATTGGTACGGCAGAATACCACATTGAAAACCAGAGTAACTTTTATAAATCTTTGCTCCGACCTGATCTGGCTACATGGAATCTTATTGATACCCGATTGGGTTGAGGTAAATGAATGGGGTAACTATAACATTGTAATATGCGGTCATTCTCATAATTTTTCCTACATTAAGCCGCTAGGTGAGGATTATTCCATCCAGTATTCACAGTACTCAAATTTCCCGGAGACGACCGAGATATTTTCGACAACCTTAGAGATCCATATCCCGGAGAATGTATCAATTGGGACTCATAAATTTCAGATGGAATTAGGCTATTGCGTTCTTCCTGAACATTATTGGTCTGATGATTACGGTGGATGTGTATTACCCCGAATCACTTCCGGGCAAGCATTTGAGTTGGACATATTTGAGGTTGATACGGACGGGGACGGTTACGGAGATTCTGAGGATATGTTCCCTATGGATCCCGCCGAACATCAAGATTCCGATCTTGACGGGGTGGGGGATGTGGAAGATATCTTTGATAGCGATCCAACTGAATGGAGTGATAAGGATGGGGACGGTATCGGGGACAACAGGGATATCTTTCCAGAAGATCCCCTGGAGTGGAGCGATCTTGATGGGGACGGGACAGGGGACAACAGAGATGCCTTTCCCAAGGATCCATCCGCATGCAGGGATTACGACGGGGACGGCCACCCTGATTTCTGGAACCCATCGATGGGCCCTGAGAATTCCACCCTCGGATTGACCCTGGACATGTATCAGATCGATCCCACAAGGTGGGATTACAGGAATGAGGATGAGGGGAGGATAAGCGTGACACCATACATTGTGGTGGGCCTCACTTTGGTATTTATCGAGATCCTGGTGATACTGTATATCTCCTCAAAAAGGAAAGGGAAGATCGGAGATGGTGGGTCGCGCCGGAATTGACCATCTCCCAATACACCCACTCAATTCCGTACGTCAATTCTTCTTCGCAATGGAATTGAGTGGTCAATACAGCTTACATACGACAAAAAGAGACGTACATTTATTGTACACTTTTTGTCTGGCGCGATAAGGTTCTCTTCCGACGCTTACAAGCACCTTATCGCATCCTAATGCCTCCCCTCAATTTTTCCACTTGAACTTGGCGGTGAAGTGGCGCAGGACCGGGGCCTCGTAGGTGAAGTCCATTCCTTTGATGGCATCCTTTCTCTCCCACACCTTCTTTACCGATTGGACCACGTATTCCATGTGCCTGTGGGTGTAGACCCTTCTTGGTATGGTGAGCCTGACCAGTTCCAGTTTCGCAGGTCGGTTCTTTCCCGTTTCCGGGTCCCTCCCGTTGAGCATCGTTCCGATCTCAACGGCCCGTATGCCCGATTCGATGTAGAGTTCCGCACAGAATGCGGGGCCCGGCAGCTCCTCCGGATCGATGTGCGGGAGGAACTCCTTCATATCCAGGTAGACCGCATGTCCTCCAGGAGGCCACATTACCGGCATCCCCTCCTCTTTTAATCGTTCGGCAAGGAACCTCACCTGTCCTATCCTGTAGCCGAGGTACTCCTCCTGTATGCCCTCGTACAGGCCCACGGCGATCGCCTCCAGGTCCCTGCCCGCCAGCCCACCGTAGGTGACGAACCCCTCGAAGAGGATTGCCAGGTTCTTCACCTGGTCGTACAGCTCCAGATCCCTCATCGCTATGAAGCCCCCGATATTGACGATGGCGTCCTTCTTGGAGGACATGGTCATCATGTCGAAGCACTCCGCCTGCATCCTGGAGATCTCCTTGATGGAGTACTTGCCCATTCCGGGTTCCCTCTTCTTGATGAAATAGCAGTTCTCCGCGTACCTCGCTCCGTCCAGGCAGACCGGTATTCCATATTTTTCGGAGAGCTTCTTTACGTCCCTCATGTTCTCCAGTGATACGGGTTGTCCGCCTCCGGAGTTGCAGGTTGCCGTGACGACGGTGAATGGGATCTTCTCCTTTCCGTACGCCTTGTAGATCGATTCCAGTTTTTCCAGATCGAGGTTGCCCTTGAACGGGAGGTCGATGTACGGGTCCCCCGCCTCCTCGATCGTGCAGTCCACGGCCTTTCCGTGTTTATGCTCGATGTGGCCCTTTGTGGTGTCGAAGTGGGTGTTTCCCGGAATGACGTCCCCCTCTTTGATCAGGGAGGTGTGCAGGACATTTTCCGCTCCGCGCCCCTGGTGGCAGGGGATCACGTACTTGAAGCCCAGGATGTCCTGTATCGCGGCCTCCATCTTGTAGAAGCTCCTGGATCCTGCATAGGTCTCGTCCCCCATCATGAGGCCCGCCCACTGGCGGTCGGACATCGCCCCGGTACCGGAGTCGGTGAGGAGGTCGATGACGATGTGTTCTCCCCTGAGCAGGAACACGTTGAGCCCGGCATCCTTCAGGTGTTTCTCCCTGTCCTTTCGGTTTGGAAGATAGATGGGTTCGACCATCTTGATCTTGAATGGTTCGATCTGCGAAAAAACATCGTCGGTCATGTGTTCCCGTATCTAATACAGGTTTTTAAACTGTCCCAGAAAGGCTTATCTATCCATCCCGGGCGGGTTTCATCGAAAATTCGTTCCGTAAAGTGTGATGGAAATATATTTATTTTTCAAGGTTTATATGAATGCGGAAAGGGGTCGCTTAATGGATAGATACGAGGCTCTTGTGATCAAGGCGAAGATGGAGGAGGCACTCCATGACCATGACTTCAGGGTTAAGATCGATTACAAGGGCCCCAAGGGTGGAGACCATTACAGGGTCATTGTGGAATGATCGGCCCATGACCGGTACGGGTAAGGGTATGGCGAGGAGGTTTCCGGAGTCCGGAAACCAACGACCATCGATATGGTGGAGAGATGGCGTAAATCGTTGAAAGACGAGTTGAGCTTCAGAGTGTGTGATCTGGATGCAGTTCAGGTGGTTATAACAGTATATGTATATATATCAGAAATCGGTTCACATTGTAACCTGTTGGAATAGGTGGCGATAACATGAAAAAATACTGTGTGATAATAGCTTTGATATCCGTTCTTATGCTGGCGTTCCCCATGATCATTGAGGGTGCCAGGCCTGAAGAGGATCCGGTCAGGGTCATTGTGATGTTCAACAACAACGGGGACCATTCTGACCTGGTCGATGATAGCGAGATAATGCTTGACCTGGAGATCATCAACGGAGTGGCCATGATGGCCACACCTGGAAGGATCAGATCACTTGAGAACAACGGCGATGTCAAGAGCGTTTCCATCGACCACCGGATACAGGCCGCAGTAACCCTCCCGGCAACCCCGGTCTCCAGGATGTCCTGGGGTGTGAACAGGATAGATGCTGACATGGTATGGTATCACAAAGATAGCAATGACATTAGCGACGGGACAACAGGAGATGGGATCAACGTTGCCATACTGGATACGGGTGTTGACACAAACCACCCCGACCTGCCCAATATCGGTGCAGGTATTAACTACGTTGATGTGGTCAACCGAGTGGGGAGGGTCAAGGAACCAGCAGATCCACTCGCCTTTGATGATGACAACGGCCATGGCACCCACTGTGCGGGGATCGTCGCCGGTGACGAGGAGAACACAGGTAACGGCATGATAGGTGTGGCAAGAGGGGTCACTATCAACCCCGTCAAGGTTCTGGACAGCAGGGGAAGCGGTCTGACGAGCTGGCTGGTCAAGGGAATCGAATGGTGCGTGATCAATGACGTGGATGTGATCTCGATGAGCCTCTCTTCATCATCATCGGATCCGGCTGTGCTGGCTGCCTGCAACCACGCAGAGCTTGAGGGCATCATCCTCGTGGCCGCTGCGGGCAACAACGGTGACGGCAATTTGGGAGCCAACGAGAACAATTATCCCGCCTCGTATAGCAGCGTGATCTCCGTGGGAGCGGTGGATAGAGTAGATGGTGTTCCAAAATGGTCCGCCTCTAGTCCATATGTGGAGGTCGCCGCACCCGGTGTGGACATCTACTCGACCTATATGGGAGGGGGGTACGCGACAAAGAGCGGCACCTCCATGGCCTGCCCACACGTTGCTGGAACGGTCGCTTTGATGCTCGGAAT
>JAUVLN010000113.1 GCA_030600725.1 Thermoplasmatota archaeon
GGGGTGTCCTGCCCTAGAGAGTACTGTGTGGATGGCACTGTTAGCTTGATGGGTCCGGATTCACATATGATCTCCATGGTCACCTTCCACCTCTCCTGGGTGTTCTTGTCCTTGATCTTGATCTCTATATCTCCCGTTCCGGGAGTGGGGTTCTTGAGGTATAGATAAAGATCCTCTGTTGTGGGCCCCGTGGGCATGTTGATGTTCATGCTGGTCTTGCCGTTATCCAGGAACACGGTCCAATCGATCGGTATATCGGATACTGTCAGAAGGTAATGCACCTCGTGATCATTATCGTTGATCAGGTGGATCTTGTAGCTCTCGGTGTCACCAGGTTGCAGGTGATCCACATACCTGTTGGTCCCGTCGATCTCTTTGAGATATCCCCCGCTGAGGCTGATCGGATGTTCGTCAGGGACGCCCGTAACCTCGATATTCGTCTCCAGCATTGAAATGGGAAACAACATTGCTGATATCAGTATCAGACAGGAGATCAGCTTGCTTATCTTCATGGAACAAAACCTCTTCTACCAATTGTCAATGAACATATTTAATGTTGCTGTACATAAGAAAAACGGGAAGGGTCAGCCGAGCATATTTTCACATATCTCCAGCTTCCCCATTGCCTTTTCGTATCGGGGATCGCATTCAAGGGCCCTTCTCATGAATATCGCAGCCTCCTCGTACATGGGAGGGTCTATCTCCATGAAAATGGAACCAAGATTGAACCATGCCCTCTCATATATGTTGTTTATCTCGATCGCCTGGTTGAAGGATCTGATGGCCTCCTCCGATCTACCCTCTTTTTGAAGGATGATCCCGAGGTTGTTCAGGCTTCTGAATGAATTGGCGTTCTTATCTATCGCACGCCGGTAATACCTCTCCGCCTCATCGGTATTATCATTCTTGAAATGGAGGTTCCCAAGCTGGTAAAGGATTTCCTCGTGGTCATCATAGGGGGCCAGTTGTTTCTCCAGCAGGTGGATCGCTTTATCCAATGACCCTTTCCGTTCCAGATCGTTCGCTGATGTGATCATCTCGTTGATATTTGATGATATCACATTCCTCTTCCTCACCATCATAACCCGTTTGATCTTGCGCTTTCTTATGGAAATGGGTTTTACAGGCTCATTTTCGGATTTGGATGATATATCGGAAATATCATCATCAATTGGGGTGGGATAACGGCTCATCTCCTGATGGTCACCTTCATCGAAAGGAATGGAATATATCTCCTGTGCCTCGGGAATATCATCGATCTCCTCTTCTATCTCATCTAACTCCGGGAGGTCATTATCGCCGATATCGAAAAGGTTTCTGGTATCGAACTCCATGTCGAAGAGGTTTCTCTTATCATCTTTTTTCTCCACATCGGGTATGGGCGGTTTCACACGGTCCATGAATACGTCCTTCTCCTCCAGATCCTCATTGATGGTTCTAAGCTCATTCTTTGCACGGTAAATATCAGCTTTGAGTTGGTCCATATCGGAGGTGTTATCATCACGTCCGAGGAGCATCTTAAGTGAGTTTTGCCTTCTCATCGTTTCCAGGTTGCTATCCTGTTTTTCGATACACCTCTTGAGGGCCCAGTAACTCTCCTTGAGTTTCCTGATGCTTTGAAGCCGTTCGCTCTCGGCAACGGCTTCGATGCCTCCAACTCCCATAAGCTGTTTCAGACCCTTACCTATTGGCTCTCCCATACGGATTCCCTTCTATCTCCCATATTGTACAGATCGTACGCTTTCCTCGACCTCAGAATACGGTTATATATATTAATTATTTATTGAACCTGTAATATCCTATTTCCGATTATATTTGTTATTAATCAATAGGATGGATGCTCCCATCGAGAGTTCGATGTTGGAAAAATCGTGGATTTTTCCCACTTGAACATCTTGCGATAGGGAAACACAAGATGTTCAAGACCAAGGTTCGAACCCCGAGGGAGTATCCTATTTCCGATTATATTTGCTATTAAACAATAGGATGGATGCTCCCATCGGGATTCGAACCCGAGTGACCGGCTCGAAAGGCCGGGATGATTGGCCGTACTACACCATGGGAGCTTAGAATCAGGTCAGGATGCGGGAAAAACAAGGTACTATTTAATCATATGTGGGCGGGGTCATCTCCGTCTATTGAAAATAATGGCAAGCGATATAACGATAAGGCCCAATGTGGAAAGATTAAGAAAAGGAATATTGCCAACATCTTTTCCATTAGAGGGGATATCATCGTCCATCCGCTCTATGGGCTCCCCCTCTATTATCGTGACACTGGTCATGACGATATCATCAACCGGATGATCACGGAGAAGAGGCCTCAGATTACCATAGGTCTCGCATCCTGCTATACTCTTGGCAACATCAAGTCCCTCGATAACAACTCCGAATACAGCATAACCGTGATCACCGGTCTTCTCCATTCTCACTGCATCATCCAGATCGTGTTGTGGGCCGTCACAAATGTAGAACTGGGATGAGGCGGAATCGGTTTCCGTTGACCTTGCCATCCCAACAGCGCCGTCCACATGTGTAGCGTTGGGACAGATCTCGAGCGGTATCGTCGTAGAGGACCCTCCCATCCCATCATCATATGGGTTGTTGTTCCGCGTATTCGGGTCCCCTGTCTGTGCCACGAAATCATCTATACACCTGTGAAATGAAATACCATCATAGAATCCCGAGGAGGCAAGTTCGGCGAAGTTATCAGTTGTTATCGGGGCCATATCATCGTAGAGCTCTATCACTATATCGCCCCAACCGGCTATCTCGATAACGGCCAATCTATTGGTCACGTTGAGCTCTTTTTGTTCGGTGTAGACAACCTCCTGATCCCGGCCTTCCACAGATTCCCGATACTGGCCATTGTCCGGAAATGATCCGTCGGATTGGAGCGAAAGCAATATGATCGAGATAGACAAGAGGGCCAGAGGTAAAACCTTCATCTTTTCCACCGTGTCCACGAGGACCGAATATGTCCAATACCATACATCATTAAAAACATATAGGGAATGATCAGTAGTTGTCAGCGGTATATAGGCACGAGAGAACCAAATGGAACATATATCACTATATTTTCACCTCTCCCGTGATCGCTATCGGGAGGAGCAAGGATCCTGTAAACAATCCCGTTGGAAGTGACATCCAGCAGATGGTCCCTTCCCCTGTATTCGGATCCTCTGACGATACCATTGATCATTAGACCCTCCGTCTCTTCCATGGTTGCGGACTCGGGCCTGAACATCATCTCGATCGGCTTCCTATCGGGGTTCCAGGGGATATCTCCAAGTTCGGACACAAGGTTATTCCCCTTTATACCTACAACCTTGACGGAATTCTTGAAACCCATGAATGACGCTGTCTTTCTTCTTACAGGCCTCCAGTAGATCTGTTTGGGGGATCCCTCCTCGAGGATCCTGCCATCGTTCAGGAAACCTATCCTGTCGGACAGGGAGAGGGCTTCAGATTGATCATGGGTGATGTAAAGCGTTATGATCCTCTGTTCCCTCAGGATCATTTTAAGATCCCTTCTGAGGCTTTCCCTCAATGAAGTGTCAAGAGCTGAAAGCGGCTCGTCAAGCAGGATCACCTTGGGCTTTACGGCAAGGGTGCGTGCCAGTGCAACCCTCTGTTTCTCACCTCCGGAGAGTTTGGAGGTGCTTCTACCTGAATATCCCTCGAGGCCGACCAGGTCAAGCATATCATCTGTTATTGTCCTCACTTTTTTTCTGGAAAAACCTCTTGACCTTGGACCGAAACCGATGTTCCCTTCCACCGTCATATGCGGGAAAAGCGCGTAATCCTGAAAAACGACCCCAATTCCCCTCTTATCGCATCTCTCGTGTGTTATATCCCTTCCGTCAAGTATAACGCGCCCCTTTAAAGGTTTAAAAAAACCAGCAATAATGTTGAGCAATGTGGTCTTTCCGGATCCGGAACCACCCAGAAGTGTGAAGATCTCATCGTCCGAGATCGATAGGTCGATACCATCAAGTATATTAATTTTGGACCCCGGATAACGAAATGAGATGTTACAGATATCCAGCGTCAGCTATTCACCCCCCATCTGATAAGGTGGCGATGGGATATCTCAAGTATCAGGAAAGATACGAATGTTATCAGCATCATGATAACGGCATAGGCATTGGCTGTGCCGAAATCACGGTTTCCATAGAACCGGTACAAGGCCACCGGCATTGTTGTGTGTTCGGGTGAGGAGACCATGATCGTCGCCCCCAGTTCGCCCAGAGAGATGGCGAATGCGAATATCGATGCTATCATTATCCCAGGAAGCATAAGAGGCAGATAGACCCTGACAATGGTTTCCAGACGGGAAGCTCCGAGGGATCTGGCGGCAAGGGTCAGGTTCGGGGGAATATCCTTCATGGTATTGTAGAGCGATCTGGCACCGAATGGGAAGGCGATGACGGCATGTACCAATACCACTATCATCCAGCTACCGGCCAAGGGTATTGTACCGCCGGAATATACCTTGACCAATCCATAACCAAGTGCAACCGTGGAAACACCAAGGGGAAAGAGTAGGAGGGCGTCAAGAAAGGATTTGCAAAAGAAATGTTTCCTCCGAATAAGGATCGCGGTAATCATTGATAGAGGCAAGGAGATGATGATCGTAAGAAAGCCGAACAGCAGAGAGTTGATCACCGCACCAAAAGGTGACACCCCGAGAACCGGGTCGTCTTCCCTATCCAGAACGCTACCATACCAGTGAAATGAGTACTCCGCATCTCCTTCGGGATACCTGTGAAAGGATGATTCCACCACGGAAATGAGTGGGCCTATTATCAGAAGGGAAATGACGACCACATAGACGATTATCAACAGTGACCTGAGGCCGATCCTATGTCTTCCTTCGGTGCCGGAGAATCCGGAACCCAGGGTGATATTCCGAAGATCACCATCCTTTGAAGTGCTCCAGATATATAGAATTGTGGAAATGAGGACCAGAACGGATTCGATCAGTACAAGGGATCCGGCCATTTCGAAATCCAACCTGCCGGTGAACTGCCTGTATATCTCCACCTCGATGGTAGCATTCGTGAGTCCTCCTATGACCAGGACGACCCCAAATGAGAGCAGGCAGAAAGTGAAGACAAGAGATCCGGCAGCCAGGAGTGCATATCTCATCTGAGGTATGACCACAAGAAAAAACGTTCGCAATCTACCCGCTCCAAGGGATCTGGCCGATAATAGCATCTTTACGTCCATCCTATCGAATCTGGCATGAAGGATCCTGAGCGCTATGGGAAAGTTGAAGAAGATGTGGGCGAGTATTATGCCCTGTTTTGTGAAAAGGATATCCAGAGCCGGTATGGAAAGGCCGGTTGATGAGTTGATATCCATGATCCATCCGTTGATGGTACCATTGGAGCCGAACAGAGAGATGAAGCCCATTGCCAGAACAAGACTTGGAAGGACAAAAGGGACCGTACCAAGTGCGAGAACCGCCGATCTTCCGAAAAATCGATACCTTGAAAGCAGGTATGCTCCGGGGAAAGCCGCAGCCAGGGTCACTATCGTGGATACGACCGCTTGAATTATGGTGAATCGTATTATGTTGACCGATCTCTCGCTTTCCAATACCCTCTCGATCTCGGAAAGCGTGAAACCCCCATTATCAGGGAATAGCGATATCGATATCAGTGAAAGGATCGGATAAATACAAAATATCAGTACGAATGTGAGAACGAAAAGGTATGAAAAAGGCCACTTCAACCTATCAAATAGATCGATACCTTTTGGTGATCTCATCGTACGCCCTCAATTCTATGAAAATGCCTCATCCCATGCATCCATCCAATCATCATAATTCATCAGAACTTCCCGGGTTGAAGGCTCCGAATGCTCCTCTGCGAAGACACCGTATTGTGTGAAGTAGGTGTTGATCTCAACGGAGGGAACCACGGGAAGCATGTAATTGTTCTCCACCTTGCTCTGGAATTCGTCGGTGAGAATGAAATCGAGGAACTTCCTGGCCAAATCGGGATTCTTTGCACCCTTTACGAGTCCCGCCCCTTCTATCTGCCGGTAGGCGGATGTATTGGGAACCACGGGAATGGCATTTGGCTTGGTGACGTTGTCCCCCAACATAACCTCATAGGCTGCATCCAGGCCGTACGATATGCAAATGGGGGCCTCACCCGCGCCCCATGCGGTATACATAGCGTCCCAAGATCCGAGGACCCTGGATCCGGCGTTGCGGGATAGAGCATCGAAGAACTGTTCATGATCCTCTCCCGATGTATGGGCCGCCCATATCATGAAGGAGGATCCTGTAGAGGAAGTTGCCGGGTCAAGTAGGATCATCTGATCCCTGTAGATCGGATCCGACAGGTCCAGGACGCTATCCGGGATAGGAAGGTTCCTCTCGGCCATCATCTCACCGTTGCAGAGGATGGCTATGTAACCATAATCGAAAGGGACGATATAATGGTCGGGATCGAAGTCCATCGTAGGATCAAGCCGGTCGATATTATCTGGAATATACGGTTCCAGCAGGTCATGGTACACCGCCCTGTGGAGCATGGAATTATCGATCCCTATCACCACGTCCGCAACGGGGTCCTCTTTCTCGAGGATCATCTTACCGATGATCACTCCGACGTCTCCGGGTGTAACAACCTTAACCTTGACATCATACATCTCCTCGAATATCGGTATTACCGCAGGGCCGAGGCCGTAGGACTGAAAGCTCTCATATGTGTAGATGACGAGATCGGGCTCCTCATCTTCGGAGATGCTCTGAAGGTATATTACCGCACCCGAGATGCAGATGACCAGTAAAAGCAGTAATACTACGATACATCCAAGGATCCTGCGATCTCCACCATTTTTTTCTTCATCTGTCATTT
>JAUVLN010000093.1 GCA_030600725.1 Thermoplasmatota archaeon
AGAATTGAGATAGCTTCACACCTCAATTTATCGGAGGCTATGATCCGTGCTCAGGATTACTTTAACGACCCGTACTTCGACCAGGATAGATCAAGGACAGATCAGTTCTGGTTCGAGGAGAACTCCACGGGTAAGACCCTCTGCCTGGGCGGTTTGTATGCAGAATCTCTCAATGTGCCCGGCACCTCTCCAGAATCCTTGAATCGGATCTCTGATGGGGACCTGGAGATGATCGCAGAAGATGTGATCATGGCCTATCGGGGAGAGATGTGGGATCTCAGGCTGGATCATATATCCGCATCCAGATCCTATGTGGGGAATAGCGAGACGGGAGAGAAGTTTTTCCTGGGATACGGCGATTATATCGTTGTATACAAGCAGTATCTCGGCGGTGTGATGGTGTCCGGCTCAAGAGGGGAGGTCAAGGTATCTCTCAGTTCGCAGGGTCAACTCCAGATGTACCGCGATGACTCGGTCAAATTAAAAGAGATAATAGACGAAGAGAGGGCGATCTCCACACCGCAAGAGGCAATTTCTGATTACGTTAGAAGTAGAGGTTCTACTCGGGATTATGGCCTTGATGAGATCCACCTCGTTTACGAGTTATACGATCGCTCAACGATAGGAGTGATGAGCTATGAGCTTCACATCGTTACCAGATCCGAGATCATCTGGGGTGAAGTTATATATATTCGAGTTTAGCGGTCAGATAATATTGGTGAATTTTCACAGTTGGGGGCACGTGAGCCCCCTCCTGAATCGCCAGGAAATCCAGCCAGGGGCTCGTGTTGGTATTGATGGTAAAACTCAAAGAACCAACTTTTAAGTATGGATCTTGATCAGAAATAAATGTCTAGATCCTGTACCAATGGAGTTAATAGGGCGATAATAACATGTATAAAAAGGTTGAAGAATGAATATCAACAAATACGTTGTATTTGCCATGATTGTGGGGATGATATTTCTCTCGGTTCGATTTTATGGATCAACTGAAGGATTTGGTGGTGCACAACATCATTTCAGGGATGTTAATGCTGCTATTCTGAATTTTACCACCGCTCAAAATGAGGTGGTGACCCGTTAATAGGTTGGCATTATTTATATGATAAAGTACATACCTATTCCAGGGTCTATCATGGGTAATAGAGGTCCAAAACCACAATTCATACATATTGTCTGTCCAAATAATGAATGTGCAATGTATGGAAAAGATGGACAGAGTAATATCATAGGGAATGGAACATATAAAACCAAAAGCGGCAATGTCAGAAAATATATTTGTAAATCCTGTGGCAGAGTTTTCTGTGACAGAACCAATACCGCATTCTTTGATCTAAGAACAAAGGATGAAAAGATATTGCTCGGACTGAAAATGGTAATAAAAGGGATGAGCCTGAGATCAATAGCCGAGATACTGGATGTCAAATTAGACACGGTCAGAGGATGGCTGTATAGAGCAGCAGAACACAGTGAAGAGGTTAACAATGTTCTGTTAAAGGATCTGAAGGTGTCCAAGGTTGAACTTGATGAACTATGGACATTCGTTAAAAAAAAACAGTACCGAGAATGGAAGAATATGAAGATGATGGAACATGGGTTTGGGTAAGTTTTGCTTCAAAATGTAGAATTGTCCTTGCTCATTCTGTTGGAGAAAGAAAACAATATGTCGCTGATGGAATTGTAAATAAGACCTGTGAATGTCTTGGTTCGAAACCACTCTTCGTTAGTGATGGCTTGAATTTTTACACTTGTGCATTGCGAAAGAAGTTTGGTAAAATGGTTGAATTTCCAAGGACCGGCAAATGTGGACGACCTAAGAAGCCAAAGTTGATTCCCGATCCTGATCTAAGATATGCCCAGGTGATCAAACATAGGAAAGGAGGAAAATTGATAAAAGTTGAGAAGAGGATCATATTTGGGAATGACATTGACAAGAAAGAAATATCAACCAGTTTGCTCGAGAGGCAGAATTTGACCTTCAGACAGGATAACAATCGGATATCAAGAAAGACCATAGGATTTTCCAAGAAACTTAGTGGTTTGGATAACCAGATGATGTTGTTTTTTGCCAACTTCAACTTCTGCAGAGGTCATGGTTCTTTGAAATATTGTGATGATATGGGAAGAATCCGTAAGAATTCTCCTTTGAAGGAGTATGGGCTGATTGATCATAATTGGACATTAAAAGAGTTATTGACATTTCCTTATCATAAAACATCAACCAGTTAGAAGGTCACCACCCAAAATGATCAAGGCGATGATATCTCCTTCATCAATCTCTCCATAATTGGAAATTTTACCAGCAATCTGGAATATGAAAATAAAGATCGGATGAATATCTCAGATGGTGAGGTCATCAGGGTAATATGCCATCCATACGACTTATACGGCCTCAATGCTGGAGACCATGTGATCGTGAATATCACAAGATATTGGAATTATATACATGGCTTGAACCTGACAATTTATTCATGGGAATTGAGATCAATACGAGATAACAGTACGATCGATGATACCAACGATGAAATAATTACATATGATGATCCAATTACATCTGATGATCCGGAAAAGGAGGAGTTACCATCATCAGGGATCCATGGGATTCTCATATCCATCTTATTTTCAGTTTCTCTGATTAAAAGGAAAGTGTATCTTAAGAACAGACCATTGTAGATTGCCAATCATTATGCTAGGAGGCAATTTTCGGAAAAAAGCACCACGTTTTATTAATGCGTAACCAATCTTATTTGGTCAAACAAAACGGAAAAATATGCTCAAATAAATGGTCAATGATCATGGTCGTGAGAATGCTTGTGACCGTGGGAATGCCCCTGAGGATGATGTCCCTGATATCCTCGGACCGTTAGAGCCTTGTGATCCACTTCACAAGCTTAACCGTCCACCCATCCTTTTTTGATATGTCCAAAAACAGTAACGTGGAGGGGACGCCGAAGGCGATGCCAAGCGCCAGAAGGTCCCACCTCTCCATGTACACGCATATCAATGCTCCGCCGACGTGAGCAATGAATACCATGAGCTCGGGCCACCTGTCGTAAAGCTCCTTTAGCAACCTCACGGGAACCACAACCTGGATATCAGATATATCAGCAGAACGAAGAACAGGAGCGAGATGTAGCTCAGGGCCATACCCACGGCCAACCCCACCTCCTTGAATATCTGGGGGCGGGGAAGGGAATCCACGTCGAACCAGACAGCAGTGATCCCCCCTACCGCCATGAACCATGCGGCGTAGTTCGCAAGCGGCACCCCGAACCACTGGAACTCCTTCCAGTGCCAGATCCCGTACGCCACGAAGATTGTATCTATGGATATGTCGATCGACACGGCCAGCACCCCTGCGAGCATCCCCTTCTCCAGTAGCTTCAGCGATCCCAGAACGGGATTCCTCTCTATCAGGGTGATCACGGAGTACATGATGGCGGTCCAGCAGAACGGCACCGCCAGCATGGTGTGCCCGATCTGCAGCCAGGCCTCCTCGTTATAAACGTAGTACCCCGAGAAAAAGACGGTGATCTCCTCGAGGAAGAAACCATACACGAGTGTGAATGAAAAGAAGAAGAACGCCTTCTTGAACCCCCACCGCCTCCACCCGTGCAGGATGGAGATCAACATGAACGACAGGCAGACGATCTCGAATATGTGGAGTATCAGCCAGGAGTCCCCCCCCTCTTCAAAAACCCTCCAGGCCCCATCAACCCCCCGGGAGGGGATCAGCCTGGCGATGATAAATATGAAAACCACAAGTCCGGCGACTATACCCGCCAGCCTCGGCGTGGTCCTGGAATCGAACCACTTGTTGGTGAACCTGCCTCTATCGACCATCGTGAAGACCCCAACCATCAAGGCCAATTATAAATTGATTGATTGCGATCGCGTGGAGGGGACAGCAGATGACAGAGCCCGTGGAGATCATCAGGAAGAGAAAGGCCCAGACCTACGAGATCGATTTCGCGGGGGTCATGTCCAACCAGGTTTACTTCAGATGGCTCGAGGACCTCAGGACCGATATCATATTGGAGTTCGTGGACCTTCGTGAGCTCATAACAATGGGGAGCGTTCCGGTCCTGGCACACTCCGAGATAGACTACAAACTGCCCGTCAGATTGCTGGAGGAGGTGGAGTGCCGGATGTGGGTGGAGGAGATGAGCTCGATGAGGTGGGCCGTCGCAGCGGAGTTTAAAGTGAACGGGAAGGTGTGCACGAGGTCCAGGCAGTGGGGGGTCTTCGTGAACTCAAAGACAATGAGGCCCGTCCTGGCCCCCGATGTATTTCTGAGAGAGAAAAAGGACTCATAGATCCACTCTTTCGAAAAGCCCCTGGACCCTGGACCTGATCATCTCTCCGGAAGAGGTCCTCTGGGGCCATCTCATCATCCTCAATTCGATTTCATGGAATGGTGAAAATAACCCCCTCGCCTCATCCATGGTGAAGAAATGCTGGAGGATCCCATCCCCTTTGAAAAAGCTCCCCTCCTCCAATTCCTTCCCTTTTCCGTATCTCATATCATCAACGGAGAGATCAACAAAGGACACAACACCACCTTGGGCGAGCACCTCAAGGACGTTCTCGACACACCTCCTCCTCTCATCCTCCGTCATGGCTCCCAGAACGTGATGCAGAAGCACACAGTCAAAGAGGCCAAGGTCGCCAAGCGGAAGGGTCGCGTCCCTCTCCAGAAATATCCCATTCAGGCTTCGATCTGCCAACCTTTTCCTAGCGATCTCCAGCCCATTCGACGACAGGTCGATCGCCGTAACCTCCCACCCCCTACCAACCGCAGATATCGTATTATCCCCCGTGCCGCAGCCTATCTCAAGAACTCTTGAACCGTTTTTCAGATCGGGGAGCTCCTGTTTCGACCCACCCCACTTTACCCCGCTTGAATATCTCCGGTCCCAGGCCCTTTTCGGATCGTGCATCAGATCGATATGTTGAACAGGCCTATAATACCGCTTGCTATGAACTGTATCGCTATCGTCGCCAGTATGAGCCCCATGATCCTCGATATGGCCTTTGTCCCGGCCCTGCCGATCTTTTCGAAGATCCTGTCCGACTGCCTCAGGATGAGGTATGAGATGGCCATGACAACGACTATCGATATGACCACGACCAGGGTGGTGAACAGTATCGGCTGATCCGAGGCTGACATGGTGATCATGACCGTGGATATCGAACCCGGCCCGGCAAGAAGGGGGATCCCCAGGGGTATGATCCCTATCTGCTCCCTCTCCATGGAGTCGATCTTCTCCTTCTCGGTGAGCTTGGACGGCGACGTCATTCCCCTGACCATGTCCATGGCGATCAGGAAAAGCACCACGCCTCCCGCTACCTTGAACCCGTCCACGGTGATGCTGAAGAACTCGAAGATGAACCTGCCCATAAAGGCGAAGACAAGAAGCACGATCGCGCCGACGATCACCGCCTTCTTGACCGCCGCCTTCTTCTCTTTTCTCTTGTAACCTTCGGTAAGGGCGACGTAATTGGAAACCGCCCCCATCGGGTTCACGATGGCCATGATGCCTATGAATGTTGCCAGGGCAAAGTTCAGGTCCACGCTTCCGTGGGAACGAGATCTCCTATATAAAGGTGGTGATAACTCATATCTATCCGGAACGGGATGACCCCCTTGATCCGATGAAATGCAAGATAATCCTCCTCATCACGATCCTCATCTTGGGATCCGTCCTCCTGTCGGGCTGTATATCAACCGGCTCCGATAAGGATGGGGACGATGAGAAGACCCCCGAGGATGAGAAGATCTGGGGGGTGGGACTCGCATACCTGGACGACACCTACGACGGGGAGGTATGGTACACGATGATCTCGGGTTCCCAGGACTTCGGCGTCATACTGGTGAACAATACGGGGAACGAGAGCGGGACGGTAAGCCTTGAAGCAACCTCCGACGGAGGATCGGTATCGCTGGACACCTCATCTTTGAACCTCGCTCCAGGCGATATGGAACCCGTAACGATAACCTACTCGGGCCTGAGCGGAGGGGATGTCATCACGGTCACAGCGGAGATGAAGGACGCCCTCGTTATAACCAACGCCACGATAACGATCGTATGCGAGACCTATGCCACGGGGGAGGTCGGGGCCAAGGGGGACAAGGTGATGGTGGAATATACCCTTAGAGATATCGAAGGAAGTGTCATAGATTCCGGGACCCTCCCGGCAACGGTGGGGGAGAGATACGTGGGCCCCGCCGAGCAGCTGGGATACATAACCGGCTTCTACATGGGGCTTCTGGGGATGAGAAAACCCGGCCTGAACCCTCTGTCGGGCGATGGGGAGACCAAAGCCATACAGGTTCCGCCGGAACTTGCCTACGGAATGGACCCGGACGCACACGATCTGGGGGGAGAGATCCTATTCTTCACGTTGACCCTGGTCAGCTCGATATAGCGATCCGTTTTTATCTGGAATGCGTTATCCCTCCCGGGAGCGGATATGAGAGATAGGACCCAGAAGGGGTTGACCCTGGAGTTTATCGCGTACACGATAATGATGCTCTTCACAGGGGCAGTATCCTATCTGTCACTGGTATCGGAGGATGCGATGCAGGACCAGATGATATCGCTGATCATCCTGCTTCTTCTCCCCGGTATCGGGCTCCTGCTTGCCGGGCGCTTCTACCTGATGCTGGGGGCAAGGAAAGTGGACAACGTTCCCCTCACCTTCGTATCCCTCATGCTGGTCATCTCCATCCCCTTCATCTCCATGATAGGGGCCATGGCCGGGCCCGCAGCCGTCGCCATTATCTCCTTCTCCTTTGGCCTCCCGTTCGTGGCCATGGCCCTTCCTTACCTTAAACTCGGGGGAAAGGTCCCGGCGATATTATCGATGATAATGGGGACGTTCACCGGTCTGATAATATTGATATCCATCATGAGCGAGGTGAGCTCTTTGCCCTTCTTCGTCCTGGGCGTCCCACTGATAGTAACATTCCTCTCCCTCAACACCGCGTGCCTGATCGCGTTGATCCGGCGCAGAAAGACGTTGAAAGGGGAGGATAGGGAGATACAGCTCACCCCCGCCCCTTCCGTGCCGAACCCATTCAAGCAGCAGAGGGCCGCCCCACTGGAAACTCAAAGAACAGCAAAGCCATCCAACCCCAGGGGGTTCAGGGTAGTTGAGAGGGAGACCGCACCACCGCTGGAACACGGCGAACCGTTCCAGACCTTCGAGGAGTTCGTAAAGGATCACAGGCGGACCGTATCCGTGAAAGAGGAGGATGTGTACATTACCCCCGGTGACCTCTACATCCAGGGGAAGGACTTCTATCAGGTGCTGAGGATACCAAGGAGTGCCAGCCACATGGAGATAAAGAGGGCTTACAGGAGGATGGCGCTCCTGTACCACCCGGATAAGAACAGGGACGACATGGGGCCTCTATACGCGGAGGCGCTCAGGGAGGAGATGAGAAAGGTGAACAAGGCCAAGGAACATCTGCTCGATGAGAGGAGGAGACGGGAGTACGACCTCAAGCTCGCATTCATGGGACAAAGGGCTTAGGATACAAGCATCGTCCCACAAAGGTTATTATCGGCCAAGTTTCTTGAACAGGGGAAAAGGAGTGGCGAATAATGCATGAAAGAGGGCTCATAGGACTGCTTCTGGCCATTATCATCCTGGGGTCCCCCCTG
>JAUVLN010000008.1 GCA_030600725.1 Thermoplasmatota archaeon
ATAAGGATGCGTTCAGAGAGGCCATAATCAACGCTTTCTCACACAGAAATTACTGGAAGTCAGAAAGTGTAAAAGTTGCAGTTTTCAAGGACAGGGTGGAGGTAAAAAGCCCAGGTCTATTGATCGGAGGATTGACGATCGCCGATATCAGGAAAGGAAATGTTTCAGACAGGAGAAATCCGTTATTATCCCAGAAGTTCAAAGACATACATTTCGTGGAGAACTGGGGAAGAGGGATCAAAAAGATACTGACCTTGGAACCAGAAACAAAGTTTAGTGAAATCGGCAATTCATTTGTGACAACTTTTTCAAGAGTGGGAATTGAACCAGAAAAGACACCAATAGGTTCCCCGATAAGTTCCCCGATAGGTTCCCCGATAAGTTCACCGAAAACAGAGGAAAGTATCATTGATCTGATCAAGAAAGATCCCGCGATATCAACGAAAAGAATGGTTGAAATACTTGGTATCTCCAAGCGGGCCGTGGTAAAACAAATCCGGAAGCTAAAGGCCCAAAATCGTCTTTGTCGTATTGGTACCGCAAAAGGCGGACATTGGAAGATAATTAATGAAGAAGAGAAGGAGACATGATTATGGAAATACCATCGTTCAAGGAGGATCACATCTCGCAGATACCAGCGCTACAGCTTATGATCAATATGGGGTACGAATACATATCTCAGGAGGAGGCTCTTGCCCTCCGGGAGGGGAAGAAGGGGAAGGTTGTGCTCACCTCCGTTCTCGAGAGGAAGCTCCGGGAGATCAATGAGATCGATTACCTGGGGGAACACTATCCCTTCTCGAACCGAAACATCACCAATGCTGTCAAGGCGATAGACGATGTGATGATAGATAATGTTGCCCGGACCAACGAGCATATCTACGATCTTCTCTGTCTCGGAAAGAGCTTCGAGGAGAATATCAGGAATAACATTCGAAGCTACACGATGAAGTTCATCGACTGGGAGAACATCGATAACAATACGTTCCAGGTCACCGAGGAGTTCGAGGTGGAGACCGATGACGGCAAAGGTCATCGCCGCCCCGATATCGTTGCGTTCGTGAACGGGATCCCCCTGGTTGTTATCGAATGCAAGAGGCCCGATGAGAAAGACTCCATCGATCAGGCCGTCTCCCAGAATATCCGCAACCAGAAGAAGAACGAGATCCAGAGGCTGTTCGTCTACTCCCAGGTCCTCATGGGAATCTCCAAGAACGAGGCGAAATATGCAACCGCAACAACACCTGCAAAGTTCTGGGCCGTATGGAGGGAGAAGAATGATAATGAGGAGATGTTGACCGAACTGGTGAATAGGCCGATCCAAAGCGCAGTCAAGGACAAGCTCTTCTCGGAACGTTTTCATTACGTTCGAAATTATTTTGACCATATCGAACTCGAGGGCAGGCTGATAACCGAACAGGATAGGGCCCTGTACTCAATACTGAATCGGGAGAGATTATTGGAGTTATCCAGAAAGTTCATCGTATTCGATCAAGGGACCAAGAAGATTGCCAGATATCAGCAGTATTATGCGGTGAAGAACACATTGAAAAGGATCAAGACGTTCGAGGATTCAAAGAAACGAAGAGGGGGTGTGATATGGCACACTCAAGGTTCAGGCAAATCGCTTACAATGGTCTGGTTATCGAGAGTCCTCGCAATGGACAGGGATATCAAGAACGCCAGGATCGTTATCGTTACTGACAGAATAAACCTGGATCGCCAGATCAAGGATACCTTTCATTATTGTGGACTGGAACCTCATAAGGCAACGACGGGTGAAGACCTATACCGGAGATTAAAGGAGAACAAGACCACTATCCTCACCTCGGTCATTGACAAATTCGTCTCGGCCATAAGCAAGATAAAAAGGGAACCTATAGAAGATCCCAATATATTCGTCCTGGTGGACGAGAGCCACAGGTCCCAGTACGGAGAATCACACGCCAGGATGAAACTTGTCATGCCGAACGCATGTTACATCGGCTTCACAGGAACTCCCTTGATGAAAAAAGACAAGTCCACCGCAGAGCGCTTCGGCGGCTTCATAGACAAATACACGATCGACCAGGCCGTCAAAGACGAAGCGGTTGTGCCACTTCTCTACGAAGGGCGCCATGTGCCTCAGAAGGTCGATAAAGGGTCGATAGACAACTGGTTCGAGATGGTCACAGCCGGACTAACAGATGAACAAAAGGCCGATCTCAAGAAGAAATACTCCAGGATCTCACAGCTGAACTCATCGGACCAGAAGATCCACATGATAGCATTCGATATAAGCGAGCATTACAGAAAAGCGTGGAAAGGCACACCTTTTAAAGCACAGGTGGCGGCACCTTCCAAACTGGCCGCTCTGAAATACAAGGATTATCTTGATGAGTTCGGAGCTGTGGAATCCGAGGTGGTCATATCGTCTCCGGACACGAGGGAAGGACATGAGGACCCGCTAGATGAGATAGATGATCAGGTCCAGGTCTTCTGGAAGAAGATGATGGAGAGGTTCAGGAACGAGGAGGAGTACAACGAATCCATCGTCAACGATTTCAAGTTCGGAGAAACTCCTGAACTTCTGATAGTCGTGGACAAGCTTCTTACCGGCTTCGACGCGCCCAACAACACCATCCTTTACCTTGCAAAACCAATGAAGGAACACACCCTCCTGCAGGCCATTGCAAGGGTGAACAGGATCAAGGACGGTAAGGATCACGGTTACATCATCGACTACGCAGGCATCCTTGGAGAACTGGATAAGGCCCTTACAACATACTCCGCGCTGGAGGAATTCGATGAAAATGACCTAGCAGGAACGCTCACAAATGTGATGGAGGAGATCCGGAACCTGCCCGGGAGACATTCCCACCTCTGGGATGTGTTCAAATCCATAAAGAATCGAAGGGACGAGGAGGAGTACGAGATCCATCTTGCGGACCAGGAGATAAGGGACACATTCTACGAGAGACTATCTATTTTCTCCAGAACCCTATCTATCGCCCTTTCCACCTCGAAGTTCTTCGAGCAGGAATCTCCGGACAAGGTTCAAAGATACAAGGACGACCTCCATTTCTTTCAAAAGCTCAGAGCCTCGGTGAGAAAAAGATATGCGGAAAGCGTGGACCTGAGCGAATATGAACCCAAGATCAAGAAACTGCTGGATACCTATGTCACATCCGACAGGGTTGAGATCATCACGGAGGAGGTCAATATATTCGATAAGGATAAGTTCGAAGAGGAATTGGCAAAACTACGAGGAAAGGGATCACAGGCGGATACCATCGCACATAGGACCGTGAAGGCAATACAGGACAAGTGGGAGGAAGATCCCGCATTTTACAGGAAGTTCTCCGAACTGATCAGGGCTGCGATAGAGGACTACAGACAGCAGAGGATATCGGAAGATGAATACTTTGCGCGGGCAAGCGACATCAGGAACCATATCATCAACAGAAAGGATGAGGATGAGCCTGAACTGCTGGAAGGCCGTGATATCGCCAAGGCATTCTACGGGGTCACATACGATGTCATTTCGAGATCCGAGAAGATACGTCCCCATAATGTACCCGTTAAACAGCTCTCGGCCGTGATCTCAATGGCCATAGATGATATCATCAGGGATAACCGGATCGTTGACTGGCAGAGGAGGGATGACGTTCAGAACAGGATGATGAGCCTGATATCCGATTATCTTCTGGACAAGGATGATCTCTACCTCAAACTGGATGATGTGGATATGATACTCGAGAGGGTCATGCAGATCGCAAGGAGAAGGTATGCTTCATGACCGGCCATAATATTCGGTACGGGAACAAGATCATACCCTTCGAGCTGATCAGGTCCGGTAGAAAAACCATGGAAACTCGTGTCAAACCGGATGGTTCGGTGGAAGTCAGAGCACCTGAAGACCTCGCCATCGATAGGATCATTGAAATCGTCTCAAAAAGAGGACGATGGATAATAAAAAAGAGGTTACACTTCCAGCAGTATCCGAAAGAGGATCTGAAAAAGAGATATGTAGGTGGAGAGACACATAGATACCTCGGGAGACAGTACCGTTTGAAGGTCATTCCTTCGGATAATTATCAGGTCAAGATGAAGGGAGGATACATCGAGATCCACACTCCCGATGATTCGCCGGAGATCGTTGAGGTCCTTCTTTACAACTGGTACAGGGATCATGCAGAGGTTAAGTTCGATCAGATCCTGGACGATGCAATGACGGTCGTCAGGAAGCACGGTATAAAGCGTCCCGAGATGAAGATCAGGCGAATGAAGAGGATGTGGGGGAGCTGCATCCACGACAAGAACAGGATCCATCTCAATCTGGAGCTCATCCGGGTCCCTCCACATTGTATCGAGTATGTCATATATCATGAACTGGTCCATTTGAAGGTTCCAAATCATCAGAAGAAGTACTACAGATTACTTAACCGGATCTTTCCCGATTGGAGTGAGAGGAAAAAGAGATTGGAGAAGTTTCAGATAAGTTAATCGAGGATTGAGATGAACAGGAATATTGAACCCTATAATATGAGGTCTCCAAGCGAAAGTGATGAACGCACCCTGGATCCTAACCCCGGCCTCAAAGTCGCTCAGTTCATCGCTTGGTTGAAAAAGCGAGGGTATATTCAGAACTATTTAAAGTGTGAAACGAAATGCAAATACCTAGGTCTGGATCTTGAGAAGGACATCATCGATGATCTTGGTAAGGAGATCATTGTAGTTTACAAATCAAGAGGAGAAAGGGTGGTTGTTCTGGAAAATAGAACCTGGGCTCATGATATTGCACGATATCATGGTGTTGATATACCACACCATAAACATCATCAACCCTGGTGAAAATATATTTTCACTTAGTGAAAGATAATCGGATACTATAAATAGCCATCACGTACATTCATCTATAGTGAAATATATGCAAGGGGAGATCAAAGAACTACCTGTTGGGCTAGAACTACCTTCAGATGAACCATTTGGGGGGCTTTTTACAAGCAGGATAAAAAGTGCCCTTATTGAGGAATTCATTTCAGATCCCTATCATGTATACCGGCCAAAGGAACTTGCGGAATTACTGGATGCCTCTTATCCAACTCTCAGATCACATTTCTCACATCTGGTAGATTCAGGTTTGATCTTGAAGGACACAAGAGATGCGGGAAGGCCAAAATATAGAGTGAATTTCAAATCAAAGAGACTCATCGCCCTTTCACTGTTGATGGATGCAATAAACGACGATAGAGATGGAACAGATACCATGGACGAATCGATGATAAACTATTCCCGGAGCCATCTCGCCAATATATATGGTGATATTCAGGGGGCGGTAAATTATATTTCAATCCATGCAGGGCATATAAATGAACTGACCATCAATGGTCAGAATGAACGATATCCTGTCACAATTTCGGATGGAAGTGCATAATATGGATAATGATAGGGCCAATAAGAAACCGATCTCAATAGACATTGGAGAATTATTTGAGATAGATCCGGAAAGGATCAAACCGGAGATCGATCACGTTCATTACTCGAATATTTCGTATATTCAGGTCAGTCCAAGAGATGTTCAGATAGATTTCCTGCAGATGCCTGGAATACCGGAAAATGGGGGGAGCAGAGTTAAAACCACAAGGATATACCTCTCCCATGTTGCTGCGAAAAGACTTGCAGAAACGATAACGACAACCCTGAAAAACGCATCCGACTCGGGGAGTCTTGAATTTTTTAGACCAGAAGAATAGGTTAATCTCCTATAAACCAATAATAATAAATATACGTTATTAGAACTCGAGCATGAAGCAGATTAGGTGGTACTATGCAAAGGAAGATCATGATCATGGCCACAATGATGGTGTTGACCACCTTCATTGTACTTGGAACCGGATATTCGAGTGCCCTGGAGACCCGTGCCGACGGCCCCATCGACAGGACAACCCTCTGGGAAGTAGAAACAGCTTACCAGACCGGAGGCGCAACCGACGGCGTTGCCATAGGCGAACTGATCTCATCCCACGACGGTGACGAGGCGATCGTCCTCTCCCGTGACATGGGAGTGTATCTTACCTACTTCCAGACGGGAACGGGGACCTGGTACACCGAGAAGATATGGACCTCACCGGGTCAGGGGCTCACACCTTCCATAGGCGATCTGATGCCCGACAAGGAGGGCAACGAGGTCCTCGTCGTGGGCCTGTCGGCCGGCCTGGAGGATGCCGAGGATGCAGGTCACGGACTTGCGACAGTCCTGTACAGGGAAGGAGGCGCATGGAAGTCGGTGAACGTATTCGAGACGGATTCCCTCCTCCACGGATGCGACATAGGGGATCTCGATCCCATCATTGAAGGCAACGAGGCCGTTGTCGTCGGTTTCACAAGAGAAGCATATTCCATCTGGTACGACCAGAGCGATTCCACCTGGCATTCATCCCTGATATGCAACGACACGGGCAATCTAAGGAAAGCCATTATAGCGGATATCCTGCCGGAAAGGGCAGGGAACGAGTTGGTCATCGCCTCGAAGTCCGGAAAGGTCCTTCTAGCATACGGAGACGCCAATAGCTGGACCGTTGAAACGATCTACGACGGCGTACCACTTGCCCGGATCGCGGTGGGAGATGTTGATCCCGACGCCGGATTGGAGATATACGTCGGAGCGGACACCTTCAACGATCAGGGTATTGAGAAACCCACTATAATTGGCATCAAGAGGAGCGAAACGGATTGGATCACAAAGACGATCCTCTCGGACACCGACAAGAACAGGGGGGTTTGGGTTGGAGACGTGGACCCAAATGTGGACGGACAGGAGCTCTACATCTTCGGATATTCCAGAATACTCTATCAGGCCCACGGCTCGTTCTCCACCGGATACGAGGTATCAAACCTCTACGAGGACGTGGCAAGGGGACACGAGATCAGGATAGGAGACCTCCTTACCGACAGACCAGGCTATGAGATTGCCATTGTCGGTTACTCGGAAGCTTTGAAAGTTGTGTATCCTTCCGGTTGGGAGGTTGAGACCGCTTATCAGACAGGCGGTGCCACAGACGGTGTTGCGATCGGTGAACTGATCTCTGAACATGAGGGTTCCGAGGCGGTTATCCTCTCCAGGGACATGGGAGTATACCTCAGCTATTACCAACCCGAAACGGATTCCTGGTTCACGGAAAAGATCTGGACCTCACCGGGTCAGGGGCTCACCCCGGCCATAGGCGACCTGATGCCCGACAAGGCAGGGAACGAGATCCTTGTAGTGGGCCTATCCGCAGGACTTGAGGACGCCGCCGATGCCGGACACGGACTTGCGACCGTCCTCTACAGGGAAGGCGGCGCATGGAAATCGGTGAACGTATTCGAGATGGATTCGCTCATCCACGGCTGTGATATCGGCGACGTTGACTCCAGCATCACCGGGAATGAGGCGGTGGTCGTGGGTTTCACCAGGGAGGCCTATATGATCTGGTACGAGGAAACCACAAAAACCTGGCATTCATCCCTGATATGCAACGACACAGGTAACCTGAGAAAAGTTGTAATAGCCGACATCCTCCCCGAGAGGACGGGGAACGAGATGGTCATTGCATCCAAATCCGGGAAGGTCCTTCTCGCATACGGAGACGCCGATAACTGGATCGTTGAAACGATATACGACGGAGTTCCGCTTGCCAGGATCGCCGTGGGAGATATCGACCCCGACGCAGGGTTGGAGATATACGTCGGAGCGGACACATTCAACGATCAAGGTGTCGAGAACCCCACGATAATCGGCATCAAGAGGAGCGGAACGGATTGGATAACAAATACAATCCTCTCCGATACCAACAAGAACCGTGGGGTGTGGATCGCCGATGTCGACCCGGACATCAGCGGTCAAGAGCTCTACATCTACGGCTATTCGAGGATCCTGTACAAGGCACACGGGACCTTCTCCTCCGGATTCGAGGTAACCGAGGTCTTCAAGGACACGGCCCGGGGACACGAGATAAGGATAGGGGATCTGATGACCTCCCGTCCTGGCCTAGAGATCGCCCTTGTAGGATATACCCAGGCGATGAAGGTGGTATCATTGAACCAGGGCGCCCGGGACCTGGCCCCTCCCGAGATAACCGGAAGCGACAGCGTAACGTTATCCTCGGGAGAGATCTCCACGATCTCCCTGATCATAGAGGGATCGGGGCCCATTACCCTTCAGCTTGATGTGGGCGACAACCTGGATGCTGTGATCACTCCCGGGACGCTGTTCATCAAGGGGGAGGCAACGATCACAATAGATCCTGGCCATACACAGACCACATTCGACTCGACGATACAGGTGATCGCCATCGGACAGGGTGGAAGTGGATCCCACGATATCACGGTCTCCGTCACTGGCGACGAGTCCCCTCCAACGATCATCACAGCGGTCACACCCGGGGGTGAGGCCCTGAAGAACGGCACCGAGGTGGAATCGGATGACACGCTGGTCTTCACGTTCGATGAGCCTATCGACGAAACAAGTCTATCCGGGCTGAAGGTGACCATGGGCGACAAAGAACTTGAAGAGACGACATTCAGCCTATCGGATGACGGGTTGGTGTTGACGCTTGCGCTGAACAATGCCACCACGATCGGAACAATAGAGATCCACCTTGTTGGTATGACCGATCTCGCCGCCAATCCTGTATCGGACCTGATAATCAAAGTTCAGGTGAAAGGCGACTCGGAGGACAATGGCAACGGTCTTGTAGTGCTGATCGTGGTCCTTTTGATCATCGCCATCATTATCGTGGGCGTCGTCCTGTACATACGGACGATGAAGAAAGATGAGGAGGAGGAACAAACCCCTCAAGTACCACGTCAGATATAACCGACCCGTGAACGATACGGACCTGAAGGATAGGACGCTCTCCTCGCTGGAGGCCGCCATTGAGAAGGGGGCCGTCGACGAGGAGATGATCCCCCTTATCAATGCTATAAACAGGATCGATGATCTGGTAACCACATCCTCCTGTTCGGGCAGGATCCAGCTGATATGCATGCCCCGGCCCGGGGATAAATTGAACTCGAACGTACTGGGCAAATGGCACAGGAGGATAGAGGAGGGCGAGCTTGAGGAAGCCCTGGGCAAATGGGATAAAGAGGAGATGCTGTTTCTGATGGCTCAACCCCTCCTGCTCCATATTCGGGCCAGGGACCTTCAGGCCGCCGTAAGGGTCAGAAACTCATGTCAGGGGGCAGGCATGAAGTTCTCATCCATCAGGTCATTGAAGCTGTCGGGGGGATCGGCCAAGGATTGGGGGACAACCGTGGAGGTCATGGGGTCGGAGAGGATGGAGGTGCCCCTGCACCCTCTTCCCGATGAAATCCTATCAGAGACCATCGGCCCTTTAGTGGGTTTTGCAAATGACCTGATAATACGCACGAAATCCCACATCCCCGTCCTGATCGATCTGTTCAGCGGTGGGCTATGATCTCAACCATATCATGCCTTGCTGGAATATTCCATGCTAAAGGTTATTATGATGGAGGGACATCTCCGGGAAGGTGTCATAATATGGCGATGATGAACCGTATCGGCGTTATCATGTACAATGTTGGCCTCATCCTGATCCTTCTGATACTGGGCCTCACACTCAAGAACTTCAATTTCGACAGCCCGGACAGCACGCTGGAATACAGTCAGAACATCAGGACGATGCTGGATCTGACGATAGGCATCCTCATCATGTACTCCCTGCTCCTGATCCTGCTAAGCACCCTGTCCAAGCGTAAAAAGGGGTGGATATTTGGCGTGTTCGTGTTCCTTTACGTAATATTCCTTTCCGATATCGTAGTGTTCAACTATTTTTCGGATATATTCGCTGACCTGGGCGACCCAGTATGGAAATACCCGATCATCGCGGGAACCTCCGGTGTTCTATTCCTTGTGCTCTTCGGCCTTGTCCTGCTTCAGCTTCCTGGAAAGACCGATGAGGAGGCCCTGATAAAGGGGATCACAGAGAGGTTGAAGGAGGAGGAAGAGGGGAACATGTCCTTCTGCCCTAGATGCAAATACAAGGTGAAACCGGAGTGGCGCTTCTGTCCCAACTGCGCTGCCAGGTTTGCCACCGAAACCCAAAAGAAATAAAGATCATCGGCCGCTTCTTGCGCTCCCGATCCTTCGGGCAGGTACCCCGCCCCATATCTCATAAGGTCCGATAACGGTCTCCTTTGTTACCAGGGAGAGCGCCCCCACCTGGGCATGGTCTCCTATCCTCACCCCCAGCATGATCACGGCTGATTGGCCTATGTCAACGCCGTTTCCGATCACGGTCCTCTTAAGTTTCAGCACCCCTTTTTCCCCTATGTGGGCCATGATGACAGCGTCACCGCCGATGGTGACATCGTCCCCGATCTCAACCAGATCGGGATCGTAGATGTACGTTGAGTTGAGTATCGCTCTTTTTCCTATCTTCATGCCCATCATCCGATAGAATAATTCCAGAAGGAAGGTCGTCCTGGTAACCTCCGATATGAATATTCTGTTCAGAAGGACGACCCCATTCACCAGGCACCAGTGACCTGCGAAGAAGCTGTAATAAGGATACTCCCCCTCCTTTACGCCTCCGAAAATGTCCAGAAACCTCTTGAAGGAGGCCGATACGAGCATCAGGCAGACCCCGAACAGGCAGTACGAGAGGCCGAACGTGAAGGAGAGGAGGAGGATGTCAAGCATCCAGTGTGGCGTTAGACCGTCGTATATGGTGAAAACCCATCTCATCACGAGGATGGATGGAAACAGCGCAAGGGCAAGGATGATGGATATCAGGATGAAATTGAGGATCCACAATACCTTGGATAGGGCAAGCATCACGGGGGGAATCCTGGCAAACCGCCCGTCCATGGCCATATCCATGTCGCCCGGTCCGGATTTCATGGGGATCTCCATCAAGAGCGGCCGGAGCCTACTCTTCCTTGACGCGTCTGTAGCATTCAAGGCTGGTGGTGTACGCTTTGAGGTAATCCCGGCCGGCAACTAGCTTCATGATGACCTCGAGGTCCCGTTTGAACGCCTCACCACCGGAACGGTTGAAGGCCATCTCCTTCTTGATCTTCGGGATCAGTTTGAACAGCTTCTTGCGTGCCTCCTCCGGGGTAATATCTTCCCCGGGCCCGATCGGCCTCTCCACCTGCTGCATGGTCGTTCTCCTCTGAGGCTTTGGCGCAGCTCCTGTTGATGTCGCCCGGATCAATTTGTTTATCTCCTCCTCCAGGCCCTCAAGGCCTACCTCGGCCGATACGACATCCAGTGCATCTATCTTCTCCCTTACCGTGTTTACCATGTCGGGGAGGTCGCCCACCGAGACCTCATTGGACAACAGGCGGGATATCTTGCCCTCCTGTGCGAGAAGCCGCCCACGCAGTCTGTCCAGAACCTCCAGCACCCCCTTGCGTTTGGTGATCTCCCCCTCCAGCCGGGGGATCTTCCTGCTGACCTCCTCCGCCGCACCCTTGATGTCACCGGCATCCAGCTTGATCCTCGCCTTGGTATGGGAGGTCTTGTATTCCGTGATCGAAAGGCCGATCGATCTCGCCTCCCTTATCTTTGCCAGGATGTCATCCATATGCGCCTGCGCCCTCCTGAGCGTAAGTTGATCCTCCAGCTCCACCTTGATGGAGGCGAGTTTCTCCAAGGCATCGGTATACTTGTCCTCGTGGGTAAGTTCGGTAGCCTCATTGATACGTCCCTCCACTTCATCAAGTGCAAGCGAGAAGTTCGATCCCTCGGCCATGAGGCTCCTGATCTGCCGCTCGAGCATCGAGTACACCCTTGTGTTCAGCTCAATGTCGAGCTCGACCTGGATCCTGGTGACCAGATCCAGGGCCTCATCGATCTTCCCCTCATTGATGAGGGGGTCCGCGCCTACAAGGCGTTCCAGGTATGAGGTCACATCCACGATGCTCTCGGCTTCCTTCATGGTCTGTGTGATGAGGTCGAGGCTCTCCCTCAGGATATCCACGATCCTCATCTGGATCAGTTCAGCTCTCAGTTTACCGGCCTCCTCGACGGCCTCCGTGAAGTTGCGCTGGGTATACGTGAGCTTGACATCATCGAACCTCCTCTCCAGCTCATTTACATCCTTCCCCTCGTTCTTGAGGGTCCGCAGATCGTTCAGGATCGGTATGAGAAGCTGTTGATACTCGACCTTCAGCTCCTCGATCCTCAGGAAGCTCATCCTCTCCCTTGCCTTGGCAAGGCTCCCCTCCATATCGGTAAAATCGCCGTTTGCCATGGCTGCCTGCACCTCATTCAGCGCCTCCCTTACCGGGGATACATCCACTTCGCGCGCCTCCATCTCCAAGAGCTGCTGCTCTATCTCGGAGGTCTGATCCTGAACCTGAGCGGTCTTTTTCCTTGCCTTCAATTTATCGATGGCGATTACTGCTTTATTGAGGAGATCCTGGGCACGTTCCAGTTTTCCGTCATCCACAAAATCCTTTGCCTTGTCCAGGATCTTGAGCACCGGAGAGGGGTCGATATACGGATCCCTGAGCCCCTCCGCGCGCGTCTTCTCTTTCGAGATGGAGTCGTTCAGGTTCAATATCCAGTTCTCCTCGCTCTCTGCCACCGCCCTTGCGGCGGCGTCGAGCAGGTGATCGACCATACTCATTGCCTTATCGATGTCCTCCTCGGAGGTGGTGATAACCTTCTCCTTATCCGCGATCAGTCTGGTATGGATGGGGGAATCCTGTCCCTCGATCGAACCCGTCCTTGCTATCAGCGGTTCCACTGAGATCAGGATCTTCTCCAGTTTCCTGAGCCCCTCCGAGTTGATCTCCGCCCTGACCCTTTTCAGGAGGTCACTGGCCGCCTCGTCCGTCGTGAACAGGTCGCCCTCGCCGGCTCTGAGCGTTTCGAGTTCCTGGCGAAATGGATCGTATATCTCTCCTTGGGCCTCCTTGAGGAGGGCATCGATGTCCGCAAATGTCCTGTCAACCCCCTTCCTCACCTCTGTGTTGACCTTCTCGATGTCCGCCTCAAGCTCCTTCTTTATGGACTCAGCTTCGTCTGTGAACCTCTCGATTCCCTCACCGTCGGCCCCCGGTGTTCCCCCGGAAATGGTTTTGACCCTCTCAACGATGTCAGTGAGGTCTTTTTCGGGATCCGCCCTGCCCAGTAACTCGATCCAATTATCGATCACGGCGATCATCTCGGCCAATCCCGAGACCTTAAGCTGATGATCTAGTTCATCTATCCAGCTTAAAGTGGGCTCGTAATAGGAATCGAACATGTTCTGATCCCGATCTTTGATCGCCTTTTGAAGCTGTCCCATGTGATCTGTGATCGGTTTGATGTCCCCTCCCCTCTCCCTGGCAGACCTCAATCTATCCTCTAGAGATTTGATCTTATCCTTGCAGGACTCCTTGTTGAAATCCCTCTTCTCGGCATCGGGCTCATCAATGACCTCCAGCTCCGGGAGAGCTTCCACCTCTATGGCCTGTTCTTCCTTCTCCTGTGGTTCCGCAGCGGTCGCCTTCTTTTGCTTTGCCACCTTTCGAACCCTGCCACCCACTTTCTTTTTCTCCAGCCTGGATACCACGCCTTCGAGCTTTTTCATTGGAGCTGAAAGCTTTTCCTCGCCGCTATCGATGGGGGCCTTCTTGAGTTTATCAAGGGCTAACCTGACTTTGGATACATCAACCCCTTTGGATTCCAGATCGTTCACCCGATCCTCGAGCCGAGACAGCTGATCCGCAAGCTTATTTCCATCCCCTTTGCACATGACATTCCCTCATCACCAGGTCGTTTTCTAGCCTGAGCTAATTAACATTGACCTCTCATTAATAGATAAATCCCACTACTTATATAATATATCCGATTGAAAAGGTTAGTGTGACAATAGATATCGATGCTCCAGGGAGATCTATTTTTGGGTTATTCCCCCTCCTTTGGTCCGATATTTGTCTCCATGATATGCTGGGTGTCCTGAATGTCGACCCCCAGGCCGGGTTTTGGTAGTGAACCGGTAACCTCTCCTTTCGTGTCGGTGTAATCCTTTGGGGGTTTCGAGCCGTAGATATCCTGGTAGGAAACAACCTCGATCTCCCTCTTCTTCTCCTTTCCGAACAGGTCTTTCCCCTCCCCTTTCATATTGTCCACATACTCCTGGAACTCCTTCTCCTTCTGTTTCTTCTCCTTTCGGAGCCTGATAACGAAATAGGCGGACACCCCTCCCAGGATCAGAATGCCCAGCAGCATGGCGATGAGTACAGGCCAGTTCTTGGAGATGTTCCCCTCTCCGAACGGGGAGGAGCCGGACCCCGAGGATGTCGTCTCGGAGGCCAGGGTACCCACCACCAGAGCCCCCTCGCCCGCTGAATCCGACAGGATGTATCTCTCTGCGAGCCCCTTGTTCTCGTAATAGGTTGTCGTGTGAGAGACGACGGCGAATAATGAGAAATCATCCGCGCTTAGGGGGTACTCCATGCCGTTCTGGTTCAGCTCCGAGAAGGGTATTGTGAACACCAACGTATTCAATCCCGATAATGCACCCCGGCTCCTGTTGTCGAGTGAGCCGTAATATCCCCTCTGGGCATAGATGTCCACGCTGGACGGGAGCCTGCTTGGAATGGCGTCCCAGCCTGAAATGTTCTTCAGATCGGGATCGGGCTCGGAGTGGTCGTTGGATAGGATGAATACCCGATACTGGTAACTCCCGTCGGCCTCGATGGAGTGAGAGACCTTGAGTGTTACCTCCAGCATGTTCACCCTTCTCAAACAGGATATGCTGATGATGTCCACACCGTAGATCTCCGTGGTGAAGACCGTGAAATCCCTATCGTCATCCTTGTCCACCTTCCAGAACTCGTGGAACTTGACCACATCCTTAAGTGGGTCAGTTATCGTTTTGCTCAGGTCGCCCACCGCGATGTCCTCCGGGCTCTGAACGAACGCCTTCAGAGTGGCCTTCGATATTAGATAGCCATCAGATACGGTCAAGGTGATGGCCCTGTTACCGCTCTTGTCGCCCGGATAAGCGTGAACGATGGTCCTACCCGTCAGGGTTGTCCCGTCACCCATATCCCAGGTGTAGGTGAGATCGTCCCCATCCGGATCAGGACCCACGATACATTCCAGTTCCAGCTCCTCATCGGGCATCAGGTTCGTGTGGTTTCCCCTGATGATATTGATGGATGGTTGGGGCGGAACTTCGTTCACAGGTTCAACGGTCACGGAGATGTTCACAGTGTCGGTTCCCATATTTGGATCCCTGAGAACAAGGTTCATGAAGTAGGTGCCCACATCCTGTTGAATGGGGGAGATGGAGATCGTCCCGTTATCGCCGTTCACATCGAGGAAGGATATGGATTCGTTGGTTGTGAATGTGAGCATCTCGATCGGGTCATCAACATCCCAATACCCTATCTCGTAGCTCTTTATGACATCCTCATCGATCCCGATGGCGAAGGAATTACCAGAGACAGGGACCCCCCCTATGGAGGATATCGCCGGCAGGTCGTTCACGGACCGGACGGTGATAACGATGGTATCAGATACCGAACCATCCCTATCATAAGCCTCAAATTCAAGGGTCTCGACCCCATTCCAGTTCGGCTCGGGAACGAAGCTCACCTCCACCCAGAGTATCTTGCTTCCAAGCGTGATGTTCTGAACGGTGACCGTCACGTGCTCGGGGTCGGATAGATGCCTGAACTGTATGGGGTCGCCGTTCTCCTCGAGAAAATGGTTGGTGAGGTTGAGTTTGGGGATGGTATCATCCTCCTGATCCTCGTCTACGATGATCCCTCCGGACCAGGGGTCGGCGGGGTTTACCTCGGGGATCGTGTTGAACGACCAGATCTCCGCATAGAGAACGTACATCGCGTAGAAGTTGTCGCTGTAATCCACGGATCCGTCAAGCGGGTAGAAGACCCTCACGCTCAGGTTAACGGTTTGACTCCCCTCGTTTCTGTACTCTATCACCTCATAGGGGTCAGCCTCATCCATGATCGAGAGGTCCATGCTCTGGAGCTGGACCTTGAGCGGGCTTGCGGACTGAAAATCCAGTTCCAGTCCCATCTCGGGCTCGAGAACGAACTGCATAAAATCCACGATATCAAGGACCGCGTTCAATGTGGTGGAGAACTTGGATGTGGTATAATATACCTGGGACCCGGGGTCGTTGTTCCTGTCGTATCCTCCCGATGGAGGGGAGTTATCATACGTCTGGTCCCCTCCCAGCATTATTAGATAAGAGGAGGTCTGCCCCCTTGGGTTTGTCTCCACCTTGATGTAGTAATCCCCGGTGTAGGGTATAACAAAATCGATCTGCGACCTGGATTTTGAGGTGTCCAGTGTGGCGAAAAGAAGCTGGTTGGGATCGTAGATGTATGCCTTCAGTTCAGCTCCCGAATCCTTGATCAGGGCAATGGTGATCCTCTCCCCGTTCTTCTGATTGTGGAGATTATCGCTGTCGCGATCCACCAGTTTGAAATAATCATCCGTATCCTCGCTTGTCAGGTCCCCCTCTATTGGATCAACGGAGATCTCCAGTATCTCCTGTGCGGTGCTGAAATCATCGTTCCCATCCGCATCCCTCGTGGGTTCAGCTGACGAGGAGTGGTTCATTAGAACTGGCATAAGTAGCAGCAAGAACGATAGGAATACGGCTGTCTTGGAATATCTCATATTATCACCCCGATCGGATGAGTTATCGTCTCACTGATATTTATATGATATCTGAAATGGAAAGTATATTTTAGAAATCAAAATAAAGAAAAGGCGATCCGAAGGTATCGGACCGCCCGTATGTTCTTATCCATCCGCAGCTCACTGGGGAGGTGCGGGTGGGACTGGTGGCGCCTCGGGCATCGGTGGTTCTTCCGGTACGGGAGGTGCTACGGGTTCTGGCGGCGCCTCGGGAGGTGCCGGAACAGTGGGTTCCTCGGGCACTGGCTGCTCAGGCACAGGCTCTTCGGGCACTGGCTGCTCGGACATAGGCTCCTCTGGTGCTGCATATGCCTCTCCCTCGAATGGTGCCTCGGCGGGCATCTCACCCTCCATCGGCATCTCCTCCGGTGCGGGCTCCTCGGGCATCTCCTCCTCCTCTTTCTTGCCTCCCTTGAAGACGAAGAAGAGTATCACGGCAAGGATGATCACTGCAAGAATAATCACTACTATGATAATTATCGGGAATCCGTCTTCCTCATCATCCTTTTTCTCCTTTATGGTTACCGTCACCTCACTTGTCACAGTCGCCTCACCATCGGTGATGTTGGCGGTGATCGTATAGGTGCCGGGTTCAAGAGTATTGATGGTAAATGGAGAACCGGTGCCTAGCTCGACGTCACCGTTATACCAGGTGATGGTCAATGTATCATCGGCATCGGCATCAGAAGCTTCCACGGTGAGTGTGAGGTCCTCTCCCTCGACTACCTCTTCAGCGTTTGCAGCTGCTGCAGTGTCTATCGTAGGTATCTGGTTGGGTGGAATGGGTACCGCGGTAACGTTGATATCTATCGTATCCTCAACGGTCACAGTACCATCGTCGACAACCAATGTTATCGTCAGTAGGGCTACCGTCTCGGGCACATAGCTCAATGTGGCCTCGTATCCGATGATCTCATCGTTGAGCTTCCAGGTGTAGTTCAGTAAATCCTCGTCAATATCGGTAGCTGCACCGGTTAGGACGAATGTCGAACCGATCTCCTGCTCCCAATTGTCGACCTCGACCGAGGTGATATTCGGGAGATCGTTCACAGCTGCGACCTGGATCCAGAGATATATCTCGTCCGATTTCGGATTTGTCAAGTCCAGATCCGTCACCGTCATCGTTCCCCAGAACTCGCCATAAGCGTCCGCTCCTGGGGTCAACGTGAAGTTCATCGGGATGGTGACGTTCTCCTCTATATCGTTCTCCACCACATAATCATCCTGATCCTCTATCATGGCGAATACGTATGTGAAGTTACCCTCTTCGATATCGGATGCATCCACCTGGAATGAGATCATCCCGTCCTCATCGAGTGTGAGGTTCACGGTGTTCCTCCATTCCCAGGCGGTAGCGTTACCACCCTCATCGACCTCCGTGGTGATGTTCATGAGCTCCGGCGCGTACTCCACGTCATCGATCACGATGTGATCGATCGTGGGCTCATCATTCACAGCCCCAACATCAAAGGTGAAGTTGTGGTAGGCCGTACCGGACAAACCGTCCGCTGCGGTGATGGTCACCATGATCTCGCCGTTGAAGTTCAGGGGCGGGGTGACGTTCCACGTGTAATCGTCGAGAACTTCTACGGTCCAGTCCGTGAGATTATCTGTCGTCAACGTCAGGTTGTCGCCGTCGAGGTCCATCGCCGGTGTGAATGCACCGATCAGGTCCCAGGTCACGGGCTCTTCGGGATCCTCGGCGAAGGTTGGGGCAACGTACGCATCGTTGTACATGACCGGCTCCCAGACGTTGATCATCAGGGTGTCGTCGTACACGATGTTGGTCACATTGTTTGTGTCCCAAACCGTGACGTTCGTCGTGAATATGCCCGACTCCGCGGCAACGTATTCATAATTCCATTCCAGGTTGGTCTCGTTCCAGACCAATGGATAGTCCGTCTCATCTATCTCAAGGCTCGCACTTATGTTCGCATTATTGTAGCCTGCACCGTAACCTTCTACGGTAAATGTGAATGTATCGCCAACATAGCCAATGTTGACATCAACGCTTGCAACTGGGTCCGTCAGAACGGGCTCCTCGGCAGCGATGGCAAATCCCATGAACGCCGCCATGGCAAAAGCCAGTGTACACATAAGTGATATTGCCTTCCTTCCATTATTTCCTTTCATAACACACACCTCTCATTTCATCCGAATCAGTATATAGCCTTCCCATCAGAGTGATTTCAGTGTACCAATCGATCACTCACCCTTAATCAGCAAATACGCAGTACACATTATATAAACATTTCTTAGAATAATACACCTGGCGTCGAATATCTCCCCTATTATTCTAAATCGTTATGTGAACCCATGGATCCCTTGTTGAATGTCAGGGAGCTTCAGGGGCCCACTTTATGTATATATGTGGGGAGTTTTTTTACCGGAGTATTATCCATACGGAGATACAGGTTATAACTGGAGGGTCATGGCTTAAATATCAGTAGCCAATACTGCAAATTATATCGATGTCCCCAAAACCTTATTGTCCCATAGGGGGCCGTCAGTTTGAGAGTTGGTGAAGATGTCGGACACGACCTGGAAGAGGACCAAATACGCAGCCGAGATCGATGAGGAGGACTACAACACGGAGATGACCCTCTGCGGTTGGATCCAGAGTACCAAGAACCTTGGTAAGATGGCCTTCATCCATATCCGCGACAGGAGCGGTCTGGCACAGGTGACCGCCCTGAGCAAGACCATGGGTCCAGAGCTGTTCAAGGAGATAACCTCAATACCCAGGGAATCCGCCATATCCGTCAGAGGCGTTATCAAACAGTCCCCTCAGGCAAGGGCGGGATGGGAGATGATCCCATACTACGTCAAGGTGATGGGCGAGGCGAAGACCCCCCTTCCACTCGGCGTCGTGGACAAGGTGGATGCGGATATGGACACCAGGCTGGACAACAGGTTCCTTGATCTTCGAAAGCCGGAGATCCAGGCGATATTCAAGATAAGGTCCACGATCCTCTCAGCCACGAGGGATGTGCTACTGGAGGAGGATTTCCTCGAGACACATACCCCAAAGATAGTCGCCGCTGCTACAGAGGGAGGAACGGCGCTGTTCAAGATGGAGTACTTCGACAGGCCCGCATATCTGAACCAGTCCCCTCAGCTGTTCAAACAGACCATGATGGCTACCGGCCTTGACAGGGTCTTCGAGATAGGGCCGGCCTTCAGGGCCGAGGAGCACGACACCGTTAGGCACCTCAACGAGTACACCTCCATAGATGTTGAGATGGCCTGGTCCGATGATGAGGATACAATGGAGATCCTCGAGAAGGTGATCCAGAGGGTTTACACCGATGTCATAAATAACCGTTACATGTGCCTCGAGGCGCTGGGGCAAACGCTGACGGTGCCTGAAAGGCCATTCTCCAGGGTCACCTACGGGGATATCATCGAGAGGCTTCAGGAGAAAAAGCTCAAGATCAGGGATGAAAAGAGTGGAAAGATGAGGGTCATCGAGTGGGGTGACGACATACCCACGGAGGGGGCCAGGATCATAGCAAAGGAGAGGCCCTCCTTATATTTCATCACCGAATGGCCCGTGGACCTGAAACCCTTTTACATACAGCCGAGGGATAAGGAGTTCAGGGTATCCAAGGGCTTTGACCTGAACTACGGAGAGAAGGAACTGGTCTCGGGTGGGCAAAGGGTCCATGACCCCAAACAGCTCAAGAAGATGTTCGGGAGGAAGGGTCTCAATGTGGAGGATTTCCACTTCTATTCGAAGGCGTTCGAATATGGGATGCCGCCCCATGCAGGATGGGGTCTGGGTGTTGAGAGGTTAACCATGATAATCTCGGGCGTGTCGAACGTTCGGGAGACCGTCCTATTCCCGAGGGACAAGCACCGATTGGTCCCGTGAGAACAGTCGATCATCGACCCCGAATACCAGATCTAGCGCCCTTTCCAGATCTCCGGCGAAACAGATAACACCGTGACCATCCCAGATGATCGTATCATGCCGTCTCGCCGCTTCGAGCGTGGCCAAGGCAAGCTCCGGCGAACCGGGTTCAAGTTTTCCAACCCACCCGAATCCATTCTTCAGAACCTCATCCCTTACGATCCGGTCCATATTTTCGAGATGACAGTGAATTACGCCACTGATACCGTCGATCCCGTGGATCAGCAAATGCGATCCGATCTCACTTGTGGGTGGCCCACGCCCCCGGAGAAGATCCAGGGATCCTTTTGAAACACCATACGCCCCGACATGGTTCCCGGGGTCTTTTGAAACCTCACTCATTGTGGAACCCGAGCGGGTTATCAGCAGTATGCATCCGATGATATTCTCCACGGGGAGATCGTGGTTATACCGCCCCCTCACCTTCATGGTGCCAATGTCGGGTCTGCCCAGTTTGATCGATATATTTCCAAAGAACCCCTTCGCCCATCCCCTCGCCTCAAGCTCCCTGGCGGTATCACAGATAGACCTGATGCCATTCAGGATGAACCCATTATCCATGAGACGGCAATGGCATTGAACAGATTTAACGATTCATTCCACGGTAAGAGGACTTTATTGGAGCTAACGCCCTCAGTCCTGTGAGGGGCCCTTGGCCATCTTCAGACCGTAAAGATACCTGCCGGTCATGCCCATGAGGATCATGAGGATGGTGATGGAATAGAGTCCAAGGTCGAAGATGATCACCTTTTCATTGATGATCGAGGCCGTGATGATCCAACCTACGTAAAGGAGGATCCCGAATACCATCAGTGCCGTGAACAGGTTTCTTATCAGGCTCTTTGGCAGCTGGGTACTTTTTTCATCAGACATATGGATCGAGTGCCCATTACGCTCCCCCTAAATAAGCGTATCGCCAAGCTGTACCGGACGATCCGGGCCCATATTGCGCTTTTAACACTTACTCCTCCAGGCCCGCTCGGTCAAGGTCAATTACAGCCTATCTTCAACCTTCAAGGACCGCTGCCGGGAAAGCCATCTCGCTTCGAGATCTATGGTCCACTATTATCTCGGTTATATGTATAAAACGATCATCT
>JAUVLN010000312.1 GCA_030600725.1 Thermoplasmatota archaeon
GGCGTTGTGGGAGGGAGTGGAGATCCTGAACATGGACCTGGATTTCTTCACCGCGGGGCCCGAGTACTGCCGGTTGACGGTCCCGAGGGAGGTTAACAGGGAGATATTGGAAGCGGATATTCCCCTGCCGGACAGAGGAGATATCGAGGCCTCGCTTCTACGGCTTCTTGAGGACCCGAATATCTGCAGCAGGGAGATGGTCTTCAGAACCTACGATCATGAGGTGAGGGCCAGGACCGTGGTGAAGCCGTATGTTGGCAACCCATTTTCTCCCGGTCCATCCGATGCGGCAGTATTGAAGCCCCTCGAGGATTCCTGGAAAGGTATTGCGATCACCACCGACGTCAATCCCGCCATGTGCGAGATCGATCCATATCGGGGCACCCTATCGGCGTTGGATGAATCGATCCGCAATCTGGTGTCGGTCGGCGCCAGACCACACTCCCTGACCGACTGCCTCAACTTCGGAAATCCCGAGAAACCGGATAGGCTGGGGGACTTCGCGATGGCCTGCAAGGCCATCGGCGAGGTGACGGATCATGCATCCATTCCGGTGGTATCGGGAAATGTCTCCCTTTACAATGAATCGGAACTGGGAGCCGTTCCACCCACGCCAACCATGATGATGATAGGGCTGATGGATGATATCAGAAAAGCCACAACGTCGGACCAGAAGAAGAGCGGAAATATCATCTATCTTCTCGGCAGGACCAGAAGGGAGATGGGGGGATCCGCATATTACAGATCGATGGATGCTCCAAGTGAACGTGTTCCGGACCTGGACAAACAGCTGATGATGGATTCCATGGAGGCCGTTCTTGAGATGAACTCTGAGGGGCTGCTGGCCTCCGTGCATGACCTGTCGGAAGGGGGATTGGCCGTGGCCCTTGCGGAGATGTGCATCGGTGGGGGTATCGGCCTGGAGGTGAACGTCAGGGAGGTTGGAACACAGGATGAGAACGGTGAGGAGATGAGGGACGATACGAAAATGTTCTCGGAATCGAATACAAGGTATATCATAGAGGTTGAGCCCAGGGAGGCTCTGAGGGTGGAGGACTGCATCTCCCGACATGATGTCCCCTACGCCAAGCTGGGGACGGTTCTCGGGGAGGATCTGAGGGTGACCAGCGGGGAGGATGTGCTCGTCGATATACCGGTAGATGTACTCGACCATGCATGGAGGGGCGGACTGCAGAGGATGTTGGAGGGATCACAGTGAAGGTCGAGGATATCAGGGTATGCATCCTGAGGATGGAGGGAACCAACTGCGAGCAGGAGACGTTCGACGCTTTCAAAAGGTTGGGAGCGTCCCCCGAGTTCGTTCACCTCAAACAGCTGGAGGGGAGGGATGTGAGCGGGGATGAGGCCAGGTCGCTGGATGATTATCATATCCTCATGTTCCCCGGTGGTTTCTCGGCCGGGGACTATATACGGGCCGGGGCGATATTCGCGGCAAGGATCAAGGCATCGCTTTCCCGGGATCTGAAGAGTTTCATCGAGGATGGGAAGGCCGTGGGGGGTTTCTGCAACGGGTTCCAGATCATGGTAGAGCTTGGAATACTACCGGGTATGGGGGGTACCATGTCCGAGCATCCGGAGGCCGTCCTTCACTCCAACGATTCGGGCTTCTTCGAATGCAGGCCAACTCTGCTGAAACATACCAATCGAGGGAGGTGCGTCTGGACCAGGGAGATCCCGATCGGAAGCATCCGGTTGATACCGTCCGCACATGCGGAAGGTAAGCTGGTACTCCCCCTTGGGGAGGAGGATAAGCTGTATGAGAAGCTCTTTGACGAGGATAGGGTGGTGTTCCAGTACTGCAATGGGTCGGGCGGGACGGAAGCGGAGTACCCCTATAACCCCAATGGAAGCAGGTTCAACATTGCGGGTATATGCAGTGAGATGGGAAACGTCTTCGGTATGATGCCTCATCCTGAGAGGGTTTTCCACAGGCATACCCATGCTGACTGGTATCGGAATAAGACAGGGACCGAGGAAGGGGACGGACAGGCAGTATTCAGATCGGTGCTCAACTATATCGGGGAGACATTCTAGAGTGTCCGTCGGCCTTATATGTAACCTCTGCTTTTGCCCGGATAACTGCCAAAAACCTCTTGCAGAGGTAGCTAAGCTTGGCCTATCCCTGGAAAATCAGGGATTTTCCGGACATCCCAGGTGTTACCTGTGATGCGGTGCCCTTCGGCCTCCCCGGCTACCTCTCATCCGCCAAAACCTCTTGCAGAGGTAGCTAAGCTTGGCCTACGGCGCCGGACTTGAAATCCGGTGGGCATTCGCCCTCGGGGGTTCGAATCCCCTCCTCTGCGCTTCTTATTATTGATTACATTCAATGTCAAGTGGAAATAATACCCGCTGGGAGGGTTCGGACCTTGGTCTTTCAAGTTCTGTGTCTCGTTATCGCAGAACTTGGAAGTGTGGAAAATGCGAGCATTTTCCGGACATCGAATCCCCTCCTCTGCGCCATCCTTCTTTCGTCGATTTATGATCGTTACGAAGAATGGCGCTAGATATGCTTTTATACAACAAAAAATGTTTATTCATCGTTAATCACCGTTTTTTGTTTCAGGGTCAGCATTTGAGGATCGTCAATAAGATGACAATGCTGACCCTCCCCTCCTCTGCGCTTTTTTGTTTAAGAGGTTATCTCA
>JAUVLN010000160.1 GCA_030600725.1 Thermoplasmatota archaeon
GATTCAACTCCAGCATGAACGAATCGGATGCCCTGAGGCATGATCAACTGATCGGGGATCTTGTGGATCTTATGGAAAGGATAGACGAGGCGAACTCCTCCATAGAGAAGCATCTTGATCAGGTTGAACTCTCCCTTGAAGCGCTTGTTAAACTGGATGAGATCATAGGCGAAGTGGACGGCCTCAGCAAGGACGTTGAATCCAGTACTGAAGATCAGAAGGATCAGAATGGCAGCCTCAAGACATTGCTGATAATAATCCTCATCCTGGTGGTGATCGTTTTGATCCTCCTGGGAATCCTGCTTTTCTTCTCATATAATAAGGAGCTCACAATTGATGAATAATGATATGATGCCGTAGGGAAAAGAGGCTCAAGGGTCCTACTGTAGGATCAGGAGCAGATATCGAGGAACTCGATAATGTCTGATCTACTATCATTCCAGTCCATATGATAGGAAAGGATCGTGTTACTGAAGTAAAAAGAAAGGGGGCATTGATCATGCCCCCTTTCAATTTCCTTGGCTCTCACTGGTTGCTCGCCTGAAAATCCTTCATGAACTCCGCAAGCGCGTTGACGCCTTCCATCGTCATGGCATTGTAGATCGAGGCCCTCATGCCGCCCACGGACCTGTGGCCCTTGAGGCCAATAAGTCCCCTGGCGGTTCCCTCCTCGAAGCATTTCGCCTCCAGTTCCGATGTGGCCAGGTTGAAGGTGACGTTCATCAGTGACCTTGAATCCTCCCTGGCGTGCCCTTTGTAGAAACCGCCGGAGCCGTCGATCAGGTCGTAGAGGATCTTCGCTTTCTCCCTGTTGTGTTTCTCCATGGCGGGGACGCCGCCCATCTCCTTGAGGTGGTCAAGAGAGAGCTTGCACATGTATATGGCGAAGACCGGGCCCGTATTGAAGAGCGAGTTCTTGTCGGAGTGGGTCTTCCACTTCTGCATTGAGGGGGTCCTCTCCGGTACCCTGTCCAATAGATCCTCCCTCACTATGACGAGTGTGACGCCGGCCGGGCCGAGGTTCTTCTGTGCACCCGCATACATCACCGCGAACCTGTTGAGGTCCATCTCCTTGTTGAACAGGTTGGAGGACATATCGCAGACCAATGGCACGTCGGAGGGGGCTTTGGGTATATAGTGCATCTCGGTCCCGTAGATGGTGTTGTTCCCCGTTATGTGTGCGAACGCGATATCATCGTCGAACTCGACCCCCTGGGGGACGTAGGAGAATTTATCCTCCTCCGAGGAGGCTATCACCTCCACATCGCCGTAGAACCCACCCTCCTTGATGGCTTTCTTCGACCAGACCCCTGTGTTCACGTATTGAGCCTTCTTCCCCGGGAGCTGAAGGTTCAAAGGGACCATGTAGAACTGGGTGGAGGCCCCTCCCTGAAGCCACATCACCTTGTATTCGTCCTTGAGCCCCATGAGCTCCTTTACAAGTGCGGTGGCCTCGTTGTGTACCTTATCATACTCCTTCGACCTGTGGGAGATCTCCAGAATGGACATCCCCGTACCCGCGAAGTCCAGAAACTCCTCCCTGGCCCTCTCGAGAACCGGGAGGGGTAGGGTCGCGGGTCCTGCATAGAAATTGTGTGCCCTTTTTGTCATTCAGATCACCTCTCATCTCAATTTGTTGATCGTGAAGCCCGTCCACACCTTCGGATGGAAGAACGTTGATTTCTGGGGCATGCATTCGAAATTGGTGGAGACCGCCTCCACCTCCTCGCTCCTGGTGGGGTTCATGAAGAACACCGCCTGCGCATCGTCCTTTACCGCTTTTATAGAATCTTCAACGGCATCACCAATGCCCTTGATGTATACGACATAACCTCCGCCGGTCATGGTGCCGTGGAGCAGCTTCTCCTTATCGATACCGAGAACCTTGTCCAGTATTGCTGAATGGAGGATAGCAACGTCGAGGTTTCGAAGCTCCGATGAGGCGTCGGGCCTGAGTTCGTCCATTATCTCGTTATCCGTCAGTTCCATGGAATGGAATTTTCCATCGTCCATGAACAGGCCGAAGCCGTGCTTGCCGTCGTTGAAAAGCCTCTGCATCTCCGCAAACATGGATCCCTGATCGTCGTGGTCCTTTACGGAAAAGTTCTCCCTCATCCCCTCAAGTATACGCTCGGGGTCGAAATCCTCCAGGTTCTGAACGAGCCTGTGGGTGGGCAGGATGACCAGCCCCGGATTGGACATGTTAACGAAGGTTAGCATCCTGTATCTGGTGGACTCCAGTTCGGGGTGCTCCTTCCTTAGCGCCAGAGCCGTCTTGTACCTGTGGTGTCCGTCAGCTATGATTGCGTACTTATCCTCCATCAGGTCCGTGATGGCGGATACGTCCTCCTTGTTGCTGATCCTCCAGAGCCTGTGCCTGATGGACCGATCGTCCACCAGGTCCATGACGGGATCGGCCGTCATGTTCTTCTCCAGGATCCGGTCGACACCGCCATCGTGATCGGGGTAGATGACGAATATCTGCCCGAACTGCGCCATGGTGTTCCTGCTGAGGTTGAGCCTGTCCTCTATGTCTTTAGGAAGGGTCTCCTCGTGCTGGAGGACCCCCGAGAACTTCCCTGCGCTGTCCTTTTCTTTGGCGAACTCCTCCAGCTCGATGAGGCCGATGAAGCCGAACCGGAACAGCTCCCTGCCCTCGATGGAAAAGTTCTGCCCATAGACATAGAAGGAATCATCCAGGTCCTGCTTGAGGTCACCATCCGCTATCCACCTGTTCAAGAGCTCTTCTGCCCTGGTGTATTGATTGGATGTGGGCGTGTCGTCCACCCTGGGTTTATTCTTCGTGACCCGGGCGATGTTCACGGGTGAGAGGGCCTGTATCTGGTCGACCTTCTCTCCCTTCATGACATCGTATGGAGGGGCAACGGCCTTGGAGAGGTCTCCCACCTTCTTCTCGTCATATCTGTAAGCTTTGAAAGGAACTACTTGGACCATGAAGCGACATTAATATACACCTCCCTATTAATGTTTCTTTGATCTAGGCTTTGCACCTAATGTCAATTCTGCACCTAAAGTCAGTGTTTCGGCCTACCTTAGGTGCAAAGCCATTACAAGGGAAAGTATTTCATAGTACTATCCCAATCATATCATGGCGCCAAAATCCAAACGGATAAATAAGAAAAGATTAATGTGGACACCATCCTCCAAAGGATTAACGATATGGGGTTAGGCAGACCAAATGCAAGGAGATGCGATATGAAGTTAAAGGGTATGGATCCCGTATCCATATCTTTATCCTATAAGGATTAAATGTGAGCATAGGGTGAGGAGATGCCGCGAAAGAATAAAGAGCATAACATTAAAGGGGATTGGATCGATTGGGACGAATTGCTTGAATCGAAGCAACTTGATTTCATTCTTAATAGAGAACAATTAGAGTATATTCTTAAAAACGTTGGAAACGACATTGATAAAGATGGATTTATCATAGAATCAGATGATGGAGAAAGGGTAGAATCAATAGATTCAGATGATATTAGATTGTCGGAAATCGGAGCCCTTCTCCCAGGATCAAAAGTATTTATTAAGAAAAATGTAGCTAGTTTTTCACAGTATCTTTTTGATTCTGCTTAAAGGTGGGTAAATAAAGATGGTTGAACCCTCCATCGCTTCCGCAATTTCGGGTTTTTTATTAGCAAATGCATCTAAATTAGTTTCAAAAGTTTTTAAGAGGAAAAAACCTTTTAATAAAATATCAAATACTAATCTAAATCTCAACATTAACATCGGTAATAAAACAACGACAAACAATATTACTATTAGAAATGAAAAAGGAGAAGAGATGTACGCTGATTTAAACAGCATGCCTCTTGACATCATGGAGAAAATTCAACGTAAAATGCTTTGTACAAAATCATCCAGATCAAAAAATATACCCATATTTAGGTTTTTTCTAAATGATTTTTATGATCAAGCAATGAATTATGAAAACCATTACCAGGAAAGTAAAGATATTTTAGATAAAATTCTTCCTTATCTTAAATCTGAGTATTCTTCAATATTAAAAATGTCTTCATATATTCAACTAAAATATGAGCAAAAAAGAAAAAAAGAAGCGGACGATCTCAGGCATGATGTAGGTGTTCAATACGGTGCTCCAGGAAGAAAGCTATGTAATTTATATTTACAGGGTTATTTCACAGTAATGGTATCAAAATATCTTGATAATATCCTAGAATCTCCTTCAGATTATCTGGAAATATCAAAAAATATAAATGATATAATCGAAAGAATAATAAAACATTCTGAATATGTTTTCTTCATTCATAAAGAGACTGCTATTTCGCCCGTAGTTTCAAAGATTAAAAGGGGTATCGATTTAGGGAAATCTTATATGGCCCTCCATAGTGCTGGCATGCCAGCTATAAACATAAGTGAAAACATTATTGAAACAATTGGTCGAGATTATATTGATGAAAATGAATATGACATCCAATATTTTAATACTGAAAGCCGGTCGTCGGTACCTATGATGAATACATTTATTCACCCTAGAAAAGATAGAACAATGGAATAAATGGTTGTTTTGATTCCTTTGTTATCCCCTATTTTTTACGGGATTTCCTCATTAAGGTTCCAATTGAGTTACTCATTAACCCAATTATCAGAGAGAGATCATCATATTGTGATATTCATCCTAATAATCCTGAAAAGTAACCCTCAGGAGATCTCTCAAGGGATTCCTTATGATGATATATTTTCAGATGAAGACCAAACTCCCCCGAAATAGGGGCCCTCTATCCTATGGGGGCCCGCCCCTCACAAGATTCCATGAAAAAGATGGGGTAGGGTGCCCAGAGGGATCCCTGGAGGGTCTATGGGGGTTAAACATGGATTACAACACTTTTTAAAGAGTCTTTGCACCTAATGTCTGAATCCTGCACCTAAAGTCAGTGTTTCGGCCTACATTAGGTGCAAAGCCTTTGATCTCAAAGGGAATCAGGGATGCCCTTTTCGTATTATTATAGCTGCGTGGTCCACCTGGAACGGGTCCAGGGGAACGGTCTTTAAAACCTCGTATCCTCCGCCTATCAGTTCGGATCCTGCTTTTTCGTATATCACCTCGGGGGACGCCGTCACGTCGACGGATCGTGCCTTCAGCATCAGGATGCCGGATCCTCCCTTCTTGAGGAGCATGTCCCCGTTCTTCATGAACATCCCCACCTGGTCCTTCTGGGATACGTCCTGATAGAGGAATCTTACCGGCCCAACCATAGGAGCGTATCTCTCCGGATGGAACGCGTCCTCCAGGATGGGGATGATGTTCTTTCTCCGCCTGGAGAGGGATGCGAGCTTCCTGTAGGAGGTGGGAGAGAACTCGACAGCGTGGATATTGTGGGATGGGAACAGATCGGAGATATGCGAGACGGTCGTCCCCTGGGCCGCTCCCAGGTAGAGGATGTCCCCTTCCGGGATCTCCGGCAGGCCTTCCTTTTTTATCAATGCGGCCAGTTTGGACCTCCATGGGATCCACTCCCTGAAATGTATGTCCTTTTCCTTGATGATATCTTCACCGTATTCGGAGTGCCCATTCAGGAGGTCACGCGTGTAGAGTTTATCGCCCTTACGCAGGAGATGGTCGATCCGTTCCATTGCAATCATCCGGGTAATGGTCCTTTTGGATATATAGTTGGCCGGAACATCCGGCCAACCCTCCGGGACAAATATTATATATTCAGGGGGCGGAGAGGGAACGGGAGATCGATT
>JAUVLN010000130.1 GCA_030600725.1 Thermoplasmatota archaeon
TCGAAACCCTGTGATCAAGCATCGATACGCTCAGCTGAAGAAGAGAGGTAAACCGCATATGGTTGCATTGACAGCATGTGCGAGAAAACTGTTGCTGATAATATATTCTGTCGAAAGAAATCAAAAAAGATTCTACGTTCCAGATCATATCTCCCAGTCTTGATCTGGACAATATCCTTCATAGAAATGGATGATCTTCCACCCCGTTCAACGCAAGTTATCACTCGCTGAACGCCACCCCACCTCGCCGTTACCCTTTTATAACACGTACGGAAGCACTCAAAAGACTACGACCTTGACCACCCTTGCCCACGGGATCAGAACCGTATCGAATTTGGTTCTCTTCTTCGATGGGTTGAGTTTTATTTCAACATACTGTCCTTTGTCCTCACCCTGGCCGATAACACTCCTCTTCTCATCGTTCTCTCCAAGATAAATGACACGTACTTTTCCCAAACCGGTCATACTTATCACTATAAAGGGATTCATTAGTATGATATTTCATCTTTGTGATTACAGTTTCAAATAATCTAAAAAACTGATTTAGGACTTTGAGATATGTCCGTATTCTATCCATCCCCTATCCATCCCTTGCTCAGGAATTTTCTATGTAACGCCTTGAGAAGCACCGGGGTCGTCAGCGCCAGGATGGCTGCCATCAACACCACGGCGGAATAGAGGTCACGATCGATTATACCCGCTTTCAATGCTATCGCGGCAAGTATCAGCTCCACGGCCGCCTTTCCATTCATCCCCACCCCCACAAGGGTCGATTCGGGCCAGCTCAATCCGGATATCTTCGCCCCCAGTCCCGATCCGAAAAGCTTGCCGGCAAAGGCCAGGATAAGTATGATGGGCATGAACACCGAAACCACCGCACCCGAAAATGTGATGGAGAAACCGACCCAGGCGAAGAACAGCGGCCCGAAGAAGCCGAATGACCATCTCTCTATGGACTCCTTGGTCCTCTTCGAAAGTGAGCCCCTTATCGCCATACCTCCAAGGAACGCCCCTATCATCAGGTGGAGGCCCATGACGTGGGCTATGACGGCGAACAGGGCCGCCATCAACACGGTCAGGGGTATCTTCTCGGTCACATGCGCCTCCCTGAAATGATACCACATCTTCTTGAGTATCCTCGGCATCAGGAACAATGCGACTGCCACGAACATCACCGCCAGAAGGATCGTGCCACCGACGTCAAGGATGCCGGGCAGCTCACCGGTCTTGGATATCGAGAGTATTATGGAAAGGAGGATGATACCTATGATATCGTCCACTATCGCGGCGTTTATGATCGTCATGCCGAACCGGGTCTGGATCGCGTCCATCTGAATGAGCGTTGTAACGGATAGAGCCACGGCTGTGATGGAGATCGCTGCCCCGATATAGAGTGCGATCACTATGTTGTTAAAATAGAGATATGATACCACGAATCCAAGGCAGAACGGTACGATGACGCCCATACCTGCTGTAACTATGCCCGTATTGAAGGATGCGATGAAATCCTTTATCCTGGTCTCAAGCCCCGATGCGAACATCAGCATGATTATCGAGAGCTCCATGAGGAACGCGATCTCCTCCTCAACCTTCTCGGGGTGGAGGTCTATGGCCGTCTCTCCAAGTATGGATACTCCACTTAACTTGAAAAGGGCCACCAGAACGGGGCCGAATACTATCCCACCAACGATGTTACCAACGATGGTGGGCTGTTTCAGCCTATCTGCGATCTTGCCGAAGAAAATCGCTGCGATAAGCAGAAGAAGAAGGTAGACCACAGAGTACATCAGTAGTGAGAAACCCGCTCAATCCGTATATAATTAACCGTATGAGGGGCAGAGATCCGGATCAACAGATCCCGTTCCTATCGATCCATCCGCGTGCGATGAACGTGGTGCTGAGCTTCTTCAGCGCGACGGGTGTCAACAGGGCCATGATCACCGCATTTAACACTATGGCGGAATAGATATCCCTCCCTATGATCCCCGCTCCGAGTGCCACCGATGCAAGTATGAGGTCCACGGCCGCCCTTCCGTTCATCCCCACACCAACAAGGAGCGATTCGGCCCATGAAAGGCCTGATATTTTCGCCCCCAATCCCGACCCTACCACCTTGCCCACAAGGCCGAGGCCGATAAGCAGGGGCACGAAAAGGGATAGAGCGGCTCCCGAGAACGTCACGGAGAAACCGACCCAGGCGAAGAAAACCGGCGCGAAGAAGCCGAAGGACCACTTCTCAAGGGCCCCACGGGTCCTCTTGTTGAGGGACTCCCGAACGGCCATCCCACCCAGGAAGGCGCCTATCATCAGATGGAGCCCCATCAGGTGGGCGATGATCCCGAACAGACCCGCTATGATTATAGTGAAACCAACACCCTCAGCGGGCCTGAGGTCCCTTGTGGAGGCATACAGGATCTTGATCAACTTCGGGGCAAGGAATAGTACCACGATGACGAAGAGGACCGCGAGGCCGAGGGATGTCGCGATGGACGGGGCCGACGGAAGATGATGGGAGGCGGACATCGAGAGAAGGACCGAGAGAATCACGATCCCGATGATATCGTCCACTATCGCGGCGTTTATGATGGTCATGCCGAACCTGGTCTGGATCGCATCCATCTGTATCAGGGTGGAGATGCTCAATGCAACGGCGGTTATGGACAGGGCCCCTCCCACGTAGAGCGATATCATTACGTCCCCAAGATATAGATATGTCCCGACAAAGCCCAGGGTGAACGGGAGGGCCACACCCAGCGAAGCTGTGAATACCCCGGTCTTGAACGATGCTATGAAATCCTTTATCCTGGTCTCCAGCCCGGATGAGAACATGAGCATAACTATGGCGAAGTTCATCAGGAGGGCGAGGTCCCCTTCCACCGCGGACGGCTGAAGATCGTCCACGACGATGTCCAGCTCGGCGATATGGAACGCCTTCAGTATCATAAGGAATATCGGTCCGAATACAAGCCCTCCGAATATATTGCCTACGATGGTGGGCTGTCCAAGCTTGTCAGCGACCTTCCCGAAGAACAGGGCTGCTATAAGCAGCAGGAGAAGGTAGATGAATGAGAGCATTGGGGGCCCCCTAAAAACTCATCCTATAATAATCTACTCCCCGTACTTTCGTACTTGTTCCACCCCTCTTTTCCATATGTTCATCAAATCAGATATATATTAGAGTTAATATTGGATAATCATTGAAATGGTGATACTATCAGGCGAATATTGAATGCAGCATTCATTCTTTTTGTCATTGTGATTATCAATTTCAACTGGGTTTCGGGAGAAGATTACACTTCAACAATTAATTCAGAGGGACAGATTACTCGAAGTGATATTCAAACAAATGAAAACATTCAGATCTCAAATGACACATCCGACGCAATTGAACCAAGGATCGTAAAGGGTATTGGAGAGGATCTATACATCGTATGGACCGATACGAGATCAGTGAATGAAAGTGACCTGTATCTAAAAAGATCCACAGATAATGGGATTACATTTGAGGAGGAAAGATTGATTAATGCTGATACAAGTGGTTTTCAGAGCCAATCCGATATATACGTTGATGAAAATGGGACAATATTTGTTATCTGGCGGGATTATAAAGAAGGAGAAATGAGCATACAATTCACGAAATCAATTGACCGGGGATTAACCTTTGCTCCAAGTAAACGAATTGATAATGGACTTCTCTCTTGGATAAGATATCAACCCCGGATAATCACTTTTCAAGAAAATATCTACATTGTATTCAAAGGAGATGATGGTTTCGATTATATTACTCAATCATTTGATGGAGGTGATATTTTTCAAACTCCTCACAGTATTGGAAAATGGGGTGTTTTCTCAATAGATATCGATAGTAAAGGGAATATATTCGGTGTATATTGTTATAACGGACTCTATATCACACTCTCAGAAAATAGGGGAAATTACTTCCAAGATCCGATAAAAATTTCGAATGGATCCAATTTCATCTCAATGGAAATCGATATTCAAGATGATATACACCTTGCTTGGAATGATGTTAAGTTGGGTTTCACATGTTATGCAAAATCTTCAGACAAAGGTAATACATTTACGAAATTGACATATTTAGAGGATTCCCCTAGTCTTACAAGTTCATATACTGATATTGCTGTCGATACTTATGGAGGTGTATATGTTGTTTGGTGTGATGAGAAGTATGAGCACTTTGATGTTTTTCTTGCTTACTCAAACAATTGGGGTTTATCCTTTTCAAAAGCTATCAGATTAAATGATGATATTGGAGTGCAGGCTCAGATCGATCCGGTTGTTTGTGTAGATGATGTGGGCAACCTATTCCTCGCCTGGAGGGATGAAAGGGATGGCGGAAAAAATATCTTTTACATGAAAAGAGAATCCATCAATCATCCACCACAGGTAATAAGAGAATTTCCGGACAAAATACACTTTTCAGAGGACATTTCAAGCAACTCAAATCTGATCGATCTCAATGAGTATTTCTGGGATGATCAAGGATTTGATAACCTTACAGTAGAGATATATGACGATGAGAACACTACTCTGTTCGAGCCATCAGTAAACGATGGCTTCCTGACCTTCGATCAAAAGGTTCCGAATATTTTCGGTTCTTTTGGTTTTCACATCTGGGCACATGATTCGGGTGATGACGGATACAGGTCCAGTGATGATCTTTATGCCCCTTCATCTCATTTCACACTTGATGTACAACCAGTAAATGACCCTCCAATAATTATCGGGGTGGGTGAACATCCTGTAAAGGATGGTATCATTTCGATACCGGTCCTGGAGGATAATTGGTTCAATTCCTCATTGAACTATGAAGAATTTGATGGAGAGGATTGCACCTTTTCATGTATCGAAGATCATCCGGATTTTTTCCTTGACGGAGTTACTGGTTATTTCTCATTCATACCAGGGAATGAGGACGTAGGCTACGTTAACTTCTCTGTTAGGGTCGAAGATGTGAACAGGACATTTGACGAGATAATCATATCCTTTGATGTTTTAAATACAAACGATCCCCCACAAATATCCCTTGATAATCATATTCTTGAAACCAATGAAGATGTTCCGATAGAAAATATTGATCTTAATACCTGGTTTTTTGATGTTGACGCAGATCAACTCTCCTTTATCTCCAAAGATCACAATATACTGGATGTTATAATAACCAGAAACACCCACACATTGAGCATATATTCACCTGATAACTGGTATGGAAAAGAGAAGATCATTATCGGGGCTGATGATGGTCAGATGATCACCTGGATTGAAGTAGAGGTAAACATCATATCGATAAATGATATTCCTCGTGATGCGGTAATTGTACTACTACAGGATACATACAAGGAAGGGGAAAAGCAAATGGTATCTGGTTCGGCCGTGGATTCCGATGATGAGGAAAATCTCACCTATACCTGGTTGGAAGGGGAAAAGGTTCTTGGAACCGGAAAGGAGTTTGACCTTGGCCTGTCAGAAGGAAGTCATAAAATAACGTTGAGAGCTAGTGATCCTTCCGGTTTCTATGCAGAGGCGAGTATATCCATTGATGTGGAAAATCGCGACAATCACATTGGTTTAATAATGATAATTGTTGGGATAAGCGTCATAATAATCCTAGGTATTGGATCATTCTTTTATTTTAAATTGCGATCGCGAAAGGAAGATCAACAGATTGAACAATCAGATGAGATCTTAGAAACTTGACCTCAATAATAAGGGAAACAAATTTCACTTTTTATTAAACCTCACCCTTTGGTTTCGCCTCTTGAGAGGCCACGGCGATATCCATGCCCATCCCCCCGTCCTTCACGCCTGCATCACCCATCTGTGACATGGGAAATATCCGGTTCTCCCTCCCATGTTTCCTCCTCTCCACAAGCCCCAGATCCTGAAGCGATCTGACGTGATAGCTCACCATCATCCGGCTCATGGCCAGGGTTCTGCCGATATCCGCCTGGGTGGAACCCGGGTTCCTTCTTACCGCGTTGAGCACCTCCTTCTTCTGACCCATCACAAGGGGGCCGTCCCTGCTCATGCCGTCCAGATAGAAACGCCGGTACTGCTGGTCCTGCTTGGAGAATATGATCTCCGTCGTCTCCAGCATGTTGAGATGATGGGTCAGGACACCGTGCGCCAGGTCGAGGTCCTTCAGCATCGCCGAGTAATGCGCCCCGGGGTTCTCCCTGAGGTGATCCACCAGCTTCTGCCTGGTCTCGTGGTCCAGCATCTTATCCTTCTTCAGCTTGGAATAGAAGCCAATGATCAGAATGAACACGACCACGCCTACTATGATGATGAGAAACAGGCCGCACAGTGCGGTGCTCGTACTCTGATCCTCACATTCCCCCGATGCCAACGGATCATCCACCCAGGGCCA
>JAUVLN010000104.1 GCA_030600725.1 Thermoplasmatota archaeon
CCTTTTCTCATCCGTATCCGAGGATAGGATATCCGTATCAACAAACCCGGGAGCGATCGAATTTACCCTGATATTCGGTGCAAGCTCCTTGGCGAGAGACCGGGCTATACCAAGCATGCCGGCCTTTGAGGAAGCGTAATCCACACCGTGGTCCGATCCCCTGAACGCAAGCTGTGATGATATGAAAACAACGGCGCCTCTCTCCATGAAATCCATCCCTGCCCTGATGGTATGGAACGCCCCGTCCAGATTCGTCGAGATCGTCCTGGACCACTCCTCGGGGGAGAGATCGGTGAAGTTGACCCTCCTGTAGATGCCCGCATTTACCACTATTCCGTCGATGCCATTCCTCGATCCCGAGGACGAGAACGATCCAATGGCATCTCTGAGACCGCTGTAATCCCTGACATCAACCTGATAACTCCACAGGCGCTTTCCCCGGTCTCTGGAATGCTCCTCCAACTCTTGGGCTTTTTTTTTCTGAGTGAGATAGGTAAAGCCCACCTCGGCTCCGAGATCGGAGCATATCCTCACACAGGAAGCCCCGATGCCCTTTGAACCACCGGTGATGAAAACCTTTTTACCATGCAGGATCATGTTTTGGAATGGGTTTATGGTTATTTCTATCATTCCATTATCGCACTATCCGATAGCGATGTTCTTTCACGGCTTCCGCAGAAGGGACATTTATCCATATCCCTGGGATAGGCCCCGGAACAGGAATCGCATTCAACGGCATCGGAGTGATCCAGCTCCCCCCTGATCTCCCATTCATCATCCGAGATCTCCCCGTCATCGAACTCGATCTCATCCATCTCTTCCCTGTGATGTCTGGACAGGATGGCCGCGATAATGATGATGATCAGGAGGAAAGCGACCAGGCCCGATCCGATCCAAAGGTATAGCCAATCTCCTTCCTCATCTTTCTCAACATCCTTCCTGTTGGGATCTTTTCCCTGAAGATATTCGTCCAGATTGCTCAATCCATCCCCATCATTGTCCTTTTCTGCATCGGTACCGTTCAGCGGGTCGAGTCCGTTTTCGATCTCCCAGCTATCCGGCATACCGTCGCCGTCGTCATCATCGTCGAAGATGTCGATCAACCCATCCCCATCGGTGTCCAACGGTATCGAATCCGGGTTGTATGGGGATGACCCAGCCAGTATCTCAACAGTATCGTTGTAGCCATCGTTGTCATCATCATCATCCCTGTTATCGCCGACACCATCTCCATCCGTATCCGACCATTCGGTTGGGTCATGCGGGAAAGCATCGATCCTGTCAGGAACCGAGTCCCCATCCTCATCGTGATCCGGATCCAAACCGGAGAAAAAGGCCACGATCTCCGAAAAAGGTTCATCGGTCAGGTCCAAGGTATATATTCCGGTTAGCGAGCTGTACATTCCACCCAATATCCTCGCCCACCCGGTGCCGTTATGGTACCAGGCATCGGTTTCAAGGGGAAGGATATCTTTCCTGAAAAAGGATAGATCAAGGCGGATACTTGCCGTGCTGATCCCCCTGTCGTTTGATCGGATGATGAAAGAGCAGCCGATGAATACCTTGTTATCCGGGGAACCCTCAACCGGGAGATCGGCCTCAATAAATGGGATCGATCCGTCCCCTGTGGTCCATATGGTTATGTTCAGGGCCCCCCCGTATCCCTCCAGATAGAATATGTCGTAATGTACCTCGGATATCAGCTCGCCTGATGGGGTCGAGACCTCCATTTCCCCATCGCTGCAGATGAACCGATATATATGGATGCCCGCATCCAGATCCTTGATCAGGTAGTATGGGATGCCGTCGACCGGGTCCGGACCCCTTGAACCCAGGGGGATCATGTTGTAGGTCTTCTTGTCTATCTCGATCTGCATCAATACGGGTATGTCCCCCTCAATGTCCGAATATGTGATGTTGAACATGAAGGTCCCCCTACCCAGATCCTGAACACCAGGTTTTGTAAGCGTAGGCGCATCGTTGACCGGGATCATCGTAACATTGATATTGACCACACTGCTGTAAGACCTTGAATCAGTGGCGGTTACACGGACGGATCCCGTTCCGGATCTGTCCCGCATGGGTATGATGGATAGTACGGTGCCGTCAATTGCCGCCCCAAATAGATCAAGGTCGAGGGATTGAGCGGTCAGGACGACCGTGTCAAGCTGATCAGGGTCATATACATATGGACCAAGGTCAATTGAGGTCCCATTATCCTCGTAAAGGGTGATATCGGGTAGAGGCTCAAGGAATTCGGGTTTGTAATTCACCGCCTGGAAGCTGATATTCAGGGTGGCGAAAGCGTGGGAGGTGCCATCTGTGGCGCTTATATTGATGTCGAACTCAGGGGATGTTCCGTCCCCATACAGCAGGGAAAGGCTCATATTACCCCGATCGAAGCTGATGTTTCCCGGATCATCCGTGGATACATCGATATCCTTGACATCCGTATCCTCGTCGGTTATCGTAAGATCCAGATCATATCTGGTGTTCTCCCTGATGATGATATGATCCATGTCAAGGTCCATGTGAAGGGGATCGTCCCTGGGATTGACCGTGACATTCAGATCGTATCGGGTTGAGTCGTAACCATCGGAGATATTGATCTTCAGGATCTCCTGAAGTATGGTCTCATTCGGGTAGTAGAACGAAAAGGATGACGAATCTTGGTCGAAAGTGATAGCAGGATTGGATATGGTCACAAATGTCTCACCGACCCCATTATGGTCGATCATCTCCACGTGTACATTTTGGAACCGATCCTCATCAACACTCAAATTCGTCGGCAGTCCAAATATCTCGGGAGATCGGAAATACCTGAATGTGACATTCATGGGATCGTGATCCTTCATCATGAAGGATATGTTCCTGATAAAACTGCTGGATGAATTCGTGATGGAGGCCGTGTAGGTGCCTGATGAGGAGTTCCAGCCTTCGGAGGTGAGCGTCCTCCCCTTTATAAGGTCCGTGGGAACGATCCCCGAGCGGTCCAGTATGTAACTCCTGACCAGATCATCGTTGATATCGATCAACTCGAACTTGAATCCATCCTCTGTCTGGGATCTGTAATTGACCACATATGCGGTTAGATAGCCATATGTCAGAAGGCTGGAGTTGTTGTCCAGAATAGATGTCCTGGAGATATTGAGGGAACAGTTGCCCACGCTTACCCTGGACCCATTGGTCAATGATATGCTGATAGAATCGGACAGGAAGGTTGTATTTTTAACGTCGATGTGGGAGGAGTTATCGATCATTATGGAGGTGTTCGCACCCTGGATCCGGACGTTATTCCATGTGGCCCCGTCGCAATCTTTCAGGATCACTCCACCCCATGATCCGGGAGATACCGCTCCCTGAGGCCTCAATATAACCGGATCTCCGGTTCCACCGACATGGATACTCCCATTCACGATCAGATGGGCCCCTATCCCGAACCTGACGGTGACACCGGTATCTATGGTCAGCCTCACACCATCGTCGACGGTTATGGTATCGTTGATATAGATGGGTGATTCGGGGGTCCCCCATAAAATATCGGCCGAGATGTCCTCTTCCACGTACAGGTCATCGGGTGCAATGGTGCCCTCGGAATCCAGGGTAAATGGGATATCCGTATGCGTTCCCAACATCAAGGATAATAGAGTCAAAAAACATAGGTAGAATCTTCCATGCATCCTACGACCTCGAAGGAAGGCGCCTTCTCGGATGGATATCCTGAGAGGTCACCCTGGAGTTAAGATGCTTCACCACTATTTAGGTTTTGCATATGAGTAGGTGGATTTTCGGATGATCTTACCCCAGACGGAATGGAAAGTGGTAATGGCCTGGTGGAGAGGGTAGGATCCATCCGGTTTTTCGGGTCCTTATGGGTCATCCAAATATTTTTGCATCCCCCGCATCCCCCCTACGTAATATATTCATATACACCCCATATATTTATAGTAGGAAAACACAATGACAATGAGGCTTTATATATACATTGAGCATCCTATGAACGGGTATCTCATCGGGGGCCAAAGTGATAGGAGATTTGACTTATGATAGGACACAGAACGAAAAAAGTTTTGATCATATTCGTGATTTCGGTGTTCGTAGCAACAGGCTTCGCTTCCATGGCAGATAACACCACCGGAGAGAAAGTGATCCACCTGAACAACGATAGGGATATGGCGATAGAAGGAGGTATAGCGAGGATACCCAATGAATGGGGTGTTGACACCTCCAATTATTTCAAGGTGAACCGAGACGTACCGATATCATCTGCCTCCATCAACATATCGACTTACGATACGTTGGGGGAAGGATCCCTCGTGGATCCCTACGTTGACGTGGGATTGGACGGACATAACGAATGGGAATATTCCGGATTGGGTTATGGGGAATTCGGGAAACAGGAGGTTATGTCACAAGGCGGTGAGAGGATCACGGCCAACTTCGGAACAAGTGGTGGTACCCAAACCCCCGAATCGATCCTTATACCTGATGGAGCGAAGATCCTTGAAGCATCGATCGGAATGAGCGGGAGGTTCAGCCCAACAACCCTGTCGAGATATCAGATAGAGAAGAACCCTGCCACCGTGGACATCTCTGCATTTGCAATGGAATACGGCGATGTCAACGGCGACGGCTACATGGACATCATCGCATCCGATGTCGGCAACAGCAAGATAGTCTGGCTGGAGAATCCGGATGGTGAGAAGACCGTGAACTGGGCGGTTCATACGATCTATTCCGGCTTTTATGTGAGGAATTGTTATGGTCTTGATGTCGCGGATATGGATGGCGACGGGGACCTGGACGTGGTAACCTCCAATTATTACAACTACAGATACGGATATATCACATATTTCAGGAACAATGGAGGCACCTCTTGGTCCAGGTACACCTTCTATTCGTATTTCGGCTATGCCGGAAGGGTCAGGATCACCGATATCAATAAGGATGGAAATCCCGATGTTGTGGTGGCACCATGGTATTATTATTACTACCGTTACAGCAGGTGGGTGTACTGGTTCCAGGCCCCTTCAAATCCGGCTACGACATCAGGCTGGACCGCAAGGTCCATCGGTTCACAGCCGTACAACTATTATCAATGTGTCTATAATGCAATGGATATCGGTGATTTCAACGGTGATGGTTACATGGATGTTGCGGTTGGTGTATCATCCCAATATACGTGGGGATCATACAACAATTATCGGGGATTATATATCTATACGAATCCGAAGACCACGGGGGGGTGGTCCTCTTACCGAAAGGATAGCTCCATTGACCAACCGTATACATTGGATGTGGCCGATGTTAACGGTAACGGCTACGATGATGTGGTTGTTGGGACGTACCGTGAAAGGAAACTTCATCTGTTCCAGAACAATAATATGGCATTTACGAGGACAACGATAGACAGCGGAATACCTCACTGCAGGTATGTCTATCTCGAGAAGGTAAACAACGATTCAAAATATGATATCATCGTCTCAGGCGGCTCAAGCCTATTTGAGGTGAACGTATACACCCAGAATACACCGACCTCCTGGACCAAGACCCTCCTGGGAAAGGGCATCATAGCACCCCAGACATTCGTCTGCTGGGATTACGACAAGGATGGGGACAATGATGTAATGGTGTCCGGATATTCCGCATCCCAGCTCGTTCTGTTCATAAACAAGGATAGTGGGAATATGACCATCGAGACCTTCTGGGTCAGCGACGGTGGGGTGAAGAACATACAGGATGTGGCCGTGTACGATATCGATGGGGATGGGGATGATGATCTCGCCTTCGTGGGCTATTCCACGGGTTATGTGGGGATCTGGATAAACGATGGGACCCCCTATGATGGTGTGGGAAACATCCATAGAGTGGGTGCCATGGGCTATCCGAAAAAAGTATTCTGGGGAGATGTTGACGGAGATGGGGATGCCGATATCATCGCATTCGGAAACGGCGGTTCGGCCTTCTGGTTCGAGAATCCCGGGGACCCATTGGGTGATTGGGAACAGTATCTGATAGTCGATAGGTTCAGTTACGGATACGCGTCGGCTTATGGTATGTGGGCGGGTGATATCGATGGAGATGGGAAGATGGACATAGCCCAGAGCAGATATGGATGGAGGGACGGTCTTGTAGCATGGTGGCAGGCACCATCGGATCCCAGGACAGATTCCTGGACCACGTACAATATCGCACCCGGGATCTCCTATGCCAGGGGTATTTATGGAGGCGACATGGATGGGGATGGGGACAACGATATTCTCGTTGTATCCGGATCCTGGAGCGGCGGTTCAGCTTCATATTACAAGAACAACAATCCGACCGGGACATGGTCGGGTTCACTGATAGGAGGCGGCCTGAGGTATCCACATACGATAATGGTGATACCCAGGGCGGATGGCTGGAACGATGTCGTTGTAGGTGATAATTCTTATACGAGGTTCTACGAGAACCCGGAAAACAGGGGCTCGTGGGGGAGGGTAACCCTGAGATCCGGGGGCTCCAGCCACATAACCTCCGGTGACGTGGGGGATGACGGCTATATCGATATCTTCTTCAATTACGGCTCCACCATCTATTGGTACGAGGAGCCGGATGATATGTCCAGCGGCTTTATAAGACATAATGTGGGCACCTATTCCGGATCTGTCGGAATGGCCGCCGCGGACCTTGATTCGGATGGCCTTGTGGATATAATCTCCTCATCAAGCTCATCCAACGATATCGTCTCCTGGAAGATGAACGTATTCTATCCGGAGAACGTGGGACTTGACGTTGGGGCCAATGAGGCAACCTATGATGTCCAGAAAAACGGGGAGTTCAAGGGCCTTCACATATTCAATATCACAACCGGCCTTCAACAATATCTCGACACGAGGTTGCCGTCAGCGGTTACAGAGGATGCCTGGGGCACATCGATGGTGAATGTACCCTTGGAGATCCATTCGGATACCTTCGGGAGGATCGCACTGAAGGAGATAGATATCAGATATGAGGCAACAGTGACCATAGAACATGATTCCGACGGAAAGAAGCTCTCAAAGGTGATCGACAGGCTCGTACCTGATTATCCGGACCCGGACAATCCCCAGGTCAGGATATATATCGGGGTCGGTGCGCAGAGTTCAGGAATGGCCTATCTGAGTGGATTGAACGTGGAATACAATGCGAAACCTCGGTTGACACAATCACTACCGGATCTGGAAGTGAAAGAGGATGAGCTCAAGACGTTCGGCTATGACCTGAAGGATTTCTTCACGGACGATTACACGGACGTGGGAGATCTCGAATTCGCCATCGCTCTGGCCGGCTCCAAAGCGAACAAGATATATGCGTATATCAACGATCAGGATCAGATAGTGTTGGATTCCCAGAGGACGGATAATTTCCACACGAAATACTCC
>JAUVLN010000258.1 GCA_030600725.1 Thermoplasmatota archaeon
GGAGAGGATATCCTCGGAGGAGGCTGTGGATCTTGGATCCATCATGGGTGAAGTGACCATATCCCGGCAAGGGGCGGAATTCAACGATCAACGCAATGGTCATACTTCATACAACGAGCTTGAATGTAAGAGGATGGATGCGGTCAGGATGCAGAGATATATTGCAGGCTCCACGAGGGCGAGCGACGATGAGCGGAGCACCTCTTTCATGGATTATACGAACGGGTCCCTGCTCTTCCCACAGGGCGAGCTGGTATCGGGCAACCTGGATATGAAAACTATTGTCGCCAATAGCGATTTCGTGGACTGGTACAAGCTGGAGCTGACAGATGTGGACCCCGGGGCCAATTCTCCCGATGGCGTTTACAACGTCAGTTTAACGCTGGATAGATACGCCAGTGCAGAGGGGTCCGTTGATGAACTATACGAGCTCAGCCTGGTGGATGACGGCTCCGGCGGGAGCACATTGGCATCTGATTATGCGGATTATCTCCGTATCAGCATCCTTTACGTGGATGAATGGGGGGGCGAGTCGTATATGGGCGGGGACGAGCTCCTTTTCGACGATGGGGACGACATGGACGGGTGGGTCTGGGACGGTAACAACGACCTCTATCCGGGGGACAACTGGACGGTGAACTTCGTGACCCCCGACAGCTCCAGGCTCGTGGGAAACGATGAGGTGGATTTCTATTACATCGGCATTTCCTGGGGGTACTATATCTCAAATTCGGCCCCTCCGACCAGGCCTCCCTTCGAGCTGGAATACGATCTCACGGTGGACACCTCCGTCAGGCAGGATACCGATGAGCACTCGAATAGCAGGTCGAGCTCGGCATTGGTAGGTCCCCCTGTAAGCGGCATGGTCGACTCGATGTACGACCAGGTGGACTGGGTGAAGGTCCAGGGGGCCGATCCCGATATGCTGTGGAACATGACCATCACCGTCAAAAGGGACCGCACGTTCATCGGCCCGTCGGGCGGAGCCTGGCTGGGGGACAACTGGATGAATATATTCGTGGTCTGGAGATGGGAGGGTGAGGATGGGACCTTCAACACGCCTGATGATGAGTGGATTTCTGCTCATCGGATCCTGTCATACTACCTGACAGGGGGCATCTTCGTGGGTGGGGGGTCCCAGACATTTGTGGGGATCCTGGAGAACACCTGGACGGATGCGGCCCCATCCGACAGGCAGGTCTATATCGGGCTCCTGGGCGAGGCGGTTGATATCGAGGTGCAGGACGATGCGTGGACAGGGGTCTATTCGAGGTACAACACCTGGAGGTCCATATCCGAATACACGATAGAGGTCTCCATCATCGAGGAACAGCCGAACGATCCCCCGGAGATAGTTGAGATATCTGTCTCCTCCGATTACGAGCAGAGCGTTTCAGGGGGCCATCCGGGTTCCATCTTCCAGATCAACGTCACATATACCGATGAGAACAACGATCCGCCCGGGGGGATATATCTTCGCATGGACCCCTTGATCTCCCCGGACATCCTCAATATCACATCGGCCGATTACCAGGTGGATGTGTTGGATGAGAATTATCAGGATGGTAAGGCCTACAGCGTGACCCTCGCCGGAGAGGAGATCGGAGACGATCCCGCCGTACATGATATTCTTATCCACGCCATCGACTCCGTGCAGGAGACCTCGATACGAACCCCTGAATGGTCATCCCACCATTATCTGAACGGTACGCTTGAGGTGTGGGATGACCTGCCCATCTCCCGGGTCCAGTATCAGGTCATCCCTTCCATGGCGGAGGACTCCAACCCTCTCGAGGTCCAGCTGATGGAGCTCGCCGGCGAGGGGCTCTTCAACGATCCCGAGAACGATATCTCGGGATACAGGATATGGAACAACACAAAGGAGATGTGGGATGAGACCTCCGATACGAACCTTCTCCATGTGGAGATCAGGGATGACGATTGGAACTCATACGTTGTGATCTCCCCGAAGGGCGGGAGACACGGGGAGGAGCGGATCGGGATCAGGGCCTATGATGAACATTCGTGGGCGGATGGGAACTACACCGCCACAGTCACATCGGTCAACAACATGCCCGTCGTGGACCACATACTGTTCCAGGGCGTCGAATACGACGTCGACGACAGGGATCCGTACAGCGTATTGTGTGATCTGTCCGACCTGGATATCAAGGAAGATGTGGATTACACGTTCCAGGTCCTGGCCCACGACACCGATATCGAACCCGACAGGTCCGACCTTGAGTTCCTGAGCGGACTGGGAGCCAACGGCCACTGGGAGAACGATATCATCATCAACATCGCCACCGGCGAAGTTACCCTCACTCCCACCAACCACGATGCGGGGACCCCTCAACCCATGAGCATTTTCCTGACGGTACAGGAAGAGGGGGGCGAGCACGTTATCGACCTAGAGGTCCTGGTCAGCGTATCGAATGTGAACGATCCCCCGGAGATGTTCCCTCTCGAGTTCACGGGGACACCGGAGCAGTACGGTCAGATCAGGATCTTGCCGTCCGTTATAGATATTGATAAGGGTGAGGTTCTGTCCTACTCCGTAAATGTAGACGAACAGATCGGAGATATTGAACCGCTCTCCGATCAGCTCCCTTATGCGGGCCTGATCGAGGGGGTTGACTGGACTCTGAATAGCGGCACAGGTGAATTCATACTCAAGCTCGACGATCAGAATATATGGAAGACGGAAACGGGTTGGACCGATCAGGTGGAGGTAACGATCAGGATACAGGTGACCGATGGGGGAGATATCTCGGCCCATCGGGACCTCAAGTTGATGCTGGTCAATGTGAACGATCCCCCTCCCGAGCCTGCCCCCATTCATCTCGAACTCCTCGATACGGAGGAGGAGATGCGCGAAAAGCAGTCTGCGGAGTATAACTTCCATACAGCTCCCCTGACCGATCCGGATGGGGGCCTGTTGGCATACACCTGGGATTTCGGAGATGGGGCCAAGGGCGATGGGTTGAACGTCAACCACACGTACACGGATAGTGGAACATACCAGATATCGCTGAGGGTGAGCGACGGGGATCCCCAGCTGGACACTGCAACCTCCATGACCCTCACCGTGGAGATCCCACCGGGGATCCCGGACGATCCGGATCCCGACCCGGAGGGAATTCCGATAGCCTACGTCATAGGTGCGATCATCGCCGCCGTCCTCATTGTATCGATAATCATCGGCTTTTTGATCATCTGGAAAAAAGGCCCTGAAGCCGAGGAAGGTCTGGCGGCACCCTATCAGAACATAGGAGGGATGCCCCAATATGACCAATTGCCAATGTCGGGGCCGGACAATCCCGGACCTGCAGCCTCGGGAAACACGCTTCCTCCGGCTGTAATTGCAAACAATGTTCCGGAAAGATCGGGGCCGGCCTGCGGCCACTGCGGAGCACACGTCGAGGAGGGGTGGTT
>JAUVLN010000163.1 GCA_030600725.1 Thermoplasmatota archaeon
GCCGGACCAGCTCCCTACCCTCGATCCTGTCGATGTATTTGAAAAGATCACCCTGTATCCCAACTTTGACAGATCTAATATAATCCGAGCCTTTCAATGTTGGGAGAAGCCTCACTTTGACACCCATCTATGCTCATTATGTCAAAGTTAGGCTGTATCCTCTTCAAGAATTTGTTTGGATTCAGCTCGATTATCGCCTTTCTCATGATCAAAGATTCACTGCCAAGTATATAAAAGACCCTACATGTACGGCAATTATATAATCTACCACAAAAGATATTACCAGTTATACAAGGAGGTGTAAGATTGACCCTGGTAAAGATCAATGACCTGCACAAGAGTTACACCACGGGTGGGGAGATCACCCACGTGCTCAAAGGAACAGACCTCAGGATGAAGAAGGGTGAGATGATAATGGTGATGGGGCCTTCCGGGTCCGGGAAGACCACTCTCCTGAACCTACTGGGAGGGATAGACGGATCGGATTCGGGGGTCCTTGTGGTCGATGGCCTTGACCTGACCAAGCTAGGGAAGAAGGAGTTGAACAGGTTCAGGAGGGAGCGCGTCGGCTTCATATTCCAGTTCTACAACCTGATACCCACGTTGACCGCCATTGAGAATGTGGAGCTTGGCCTGGAAAGCATATTGGGAAATTCCAAAGAGATGAGGGCAAGGTCCAGAAAATATCTGGAGTTGGTTGGCCTTTCGGATAAGGCCAGGAACTACCCCCAGGAACTATCAGGTGGACAGCAGCAGAGGGTGGCGATCGCCAGGGCGCTTGCCAAGGAGCCAGCCCTTATCCTTGCTGATGAGCCCACCGGAAATATCGATGAGGAGAGGGAGGAGTCGATCATGGGGATCATGAAGGAGCTTCAGCACCAGCTGGGCATCACATTCCTGATCGTTTCCCATAATACCAGGTTGAAGAGATACATGGACAGAACGCTGATACTCCGGCACGGCAAGCTTCACGAGGGGTCATAGGAGGTGATACCTTGAAACCCATTACAAAGAGCGTTGTGAGAAAACTCTTCAAGATGAAGTGGAGGGTGTTCGCCATATCCATGGTGGTCTCACTTGCAATGGCCATGTTCATCATGGGCCTTTATTCAGCTGTGATCTTCGATCATTCCATGGACACGTTCATCGAGGAGACCAATTTTCCCGATGTGTTCGTTTCGCTGTCGGAACCGGTGGACTATTCGGTTGCGGATGGTGTGGTTTCAAATATTGAAGGTATTGATACATATTCCCTGAGGTTGAAGCTTGATGGTACCTATCATTATGATAGTGATGATTATCCGGCCGTTATCATCGGTATAGAGGATCCGGCAAGGGAGGATATCTCCAGGCTTCTTTTAAAGGATGGTGAGTTGTTCAACGGTAATGGAGAAGGAAATGTCATCGCCGGGATGGAGGATATCGGGGCCAAAGTAGGTGAGGTCCTCTCGTTCTCAACCATAGGTATTGATTTCGATATTACCGTGAAGGGCAGCGTTCAAACCCCGGAATATATGTTTGCATCCGCCATTCAGGATTCTTCACTCCCGTTACCTGGTCATATAGTGATCCTGTACATGGACCTTGGAGAATTACAGAATATCACCGGGTTCGGGATCAATGATATCCTCCTCAATGTTGCTGATGGGCAAAGAGATCCGGTTGTTGGCTCGCTGGGATCGCTTCCCGTATCCGAGATCATCTTTCAGGAGGATCATCCCAGTGTTGTATTCATGGATATCGGTGCCGGGAAGATGAGAAACATGTTCCCACTCTTCTCTGTCATATTCATGGTGGTTGGCATGATATCCATCTTCATGACATTCTACAGGATCGTCATGAACGACTCCAGATACATTGGTGTCCTCATGTCGCTTGGATATTCCAGGTTGAAGATAGCATGGGCTTACATGACCTTCGGGACCATTCTTGCCGCAATAGGGTCCATAATAGGAATGATCCTTGGTTTCCTCTTCACCATGGGCATCATGTCGTACACAATGTCCATGATAGGGGATATCCGCGTGGCATATCCCATGGCTCCGATGCCGTTCGTTCTGGGACTTATCTTCTCATTTGGCAGCGTTTTGATCTCCGTTGGAATACCCATCATCCACATAACAAGACAGTCCGTGAGACAGGCGCTGGACCATAAACCAAAGACGAAGATCCTGACCGTTGGTACGGCGTTTTCCGGTTTATCCAAGACCAGATTGATGGGCATTCGGAACACCTTCCGGAATCCTGCGCGGACCGCATTGACCGTGCTGGTTGTTGGGATGTCTATCGGGATATCGGGGTCCTGGATAGTGATGGCCGATTCAGCATGGGGTTACATGGTAGACCAGGTGAACCAGGACACATGGGACATCAGGGTTGACTTTTCAAGCCCCATTTCCAACGAGGACGCAACTTCCCTGCTCGATCTCAACGAAACCGAATACGTCATCCCCTTCGCCTACCTGGCAGGACAGATATCAGGTGGGGGAAACAGCGATTCCACGTTCATCGTCGCTTCAGATAGAGTGCTCGAAACAAGGGATTTCGAACTGGAATCCGGCAGGCTCGACCTCACAACATCCGTGATCACGAATAAACTTGCAAGCGAACTGGGCGTATCACAAGGGGACAGGATCACCATTACGGTTGGCGCCAAGACCCTTGAGACTACCGTCGGTGGGGTCGTTTTCGATATACTGATGCAGGCGGTCTATCTGGACAGGGATGCCGCATCCTCACTTGTTGACAGGGAAAATGCATCCAGTGCTTTTGTTAAACTTCAGGATAAGGAAGATATCGATAAGGTGGCGGCAGAGTTCGAAGAGATGGAGGGAGTGGCCAAGGTCACAATACAGGATGATATCATCAATGCGATGGAGGAGACCTTCGGACAGGGCATGGGAATGCTCTACTTCTTCTTCTTCATATGTCTGATCATTGCAATGGTGGTTGCGGCCTCTGCCATAATAATCTCCACGATGGAGCGAGATATTGAATTCGCAACCCTGGAGACGCTGGGCATACCAAGAAGGAAGGTCATAGGGTCCATGCTCATCGAGATAGGGATCATAGGTTTCTTCTCTGCACTCATAGGACTTCCGTTCGCATACCTGTTCGGAAAGCTGTTCGCAATCGTGATGGAGGATGTGCTTTATTACTTCCCGATAGTATTCGCATTCAGCGCCATGGCAATCACATTCGCTTTCGGATTCCTGTTCGTAATCGGATCTTCCATATTCCCGATAAGATACACAGGGAAACTCGATGCCGAGAAGACCATCAGGGAAAGAACCGCAGGCTGAACATAACTATATGATAGGATATGTCAGATAGACTTGCAGTATTGGATGACGATATGTCTGATGACGACTTTCAAGGAAAATTTTCCGATGGTTACGACTCATTGAAAGATGAGTACCAGAGCTTCGGGGACCAGGCTATATTCGGACTCATGTTACATAGATGATCTCTCAGCCAGAATGGGATTCACCCCTCTGGTATGGCTGCTGTTCGTCGGAGCTATCGATCCCGAAGATAGGGAGAGATCTTACTACTGGGCATATGTGTTGAAAAAGGTGATTCGGGATTAGATTATCCTTGAGATCGAGAAAGTGAATTATACTGTCTGTTGTGGGTCCTTTTTATCGGTTTACTTTTCTTACCCCTTATCTTTTCCATGGTCTTGATCTCATCTCTTGGAGGACTTGATATCCAGCACCGGGCTCCCATTGTACGCATCAAGTCCCTCCACGATCAGATCCCTCCCCTCGACCCTAATCAGCTTCACCTCGGTCACAGCCAACCGTGAAGGTCTCCCCGGGCATCTGGACGCATATATGCCCACCTCCTTGAGGTCGTTCCTGCGAAGTATGGTCGATCTGACCCTCCTGATACCGTGCATGTAGAATACCACTGTAAGGTACTCCTCATCCTCCATTGCATGCAGGAACCTCTCCTGGCCCCCTATAAGCTCAATTCTAGACGTTCCCTTATCCTTGATATAAGAAACGACCCCATTCTCCATCTCATGGTCGTTCCTCACGTAGCCAAGCGGATAGATCCTCACAGGCTCCGCGCCGTTGAATATGCAGAATCGGCATATCTCCTCTCCGTCAAGGACGATGACATCCTCCTCCCCCCCACACTTTCCGCATGTCCTGTCCATCACTGATCCTCCACAACCGGATCCAATGGTCCGACAGGTTCCGGAGCGGTAGGTAGCTCAGGCGCCGGCGGAGGCAGCCCTGAAAGGGCTCCCTTTGCCGGCAGTATATCCTTAACGGATATCCCACCCGGCGAACCCACTGTCTGTTGAATAGGCTCTTCTTTCCTCCTTCGGGATCTGACCCGAATCAACACGAACAACCCAACTGCCAAAAGCGCAGCAAGGGCGAGGATCACAAGAATTGACAGCGCCATTGGGCCAATATTTAAGCCCCCCTCCCTGGACTCCGCCTCCGCCTCCCACCTCATGGGATCCCAGGGGAAATGATCCAGCGTAAGACCCGTCGTGGAGTCCTCCTCCCCCTTCCCCTCGTTCCACCCGTCCGGATGGCCGTCCTTATCCCCGTCAACGGATGCCGATGGATCCCCGGGGAACATATCGAGATGAAGGCCTTCCGTGGAGTCGTCCTCATCCCTGCCTGGATTCCATTCGTCCGGGAAGCCGTCCCCGTCAGTATCCAGGGATGCGGAGGGATCAAATGGGAGATCATCCAGCCTCAACCCAGTGATAGGATCCTCCCCGGTCATCCCATCATTCCAGCCATCGGGATATCCATCCCCATCGGAATCCACTGCTGCAGTTGGATCGAATGGAAACGCATCAATGAATAGCGGGGTGGTCGTATGGCCTGAGTGCTTGCCCTCGTTCCAGCCATCGGGATAACCATCCCCGTCCGTATCCACAGACGCCGCCGGATCGAATGGGAACGCGTCCAGGTGAAGGTAAAGAAATGAATCCTCCGCCGTCATTCCATCGTTCCATTCATCGGGGAAACCATCCCCGTCCGTATCCACAGATGCCGCGGGGTCGTCGGGGATATCGTCAAGATGAAGACCTGTTGTGGAATCCTCCTCACCCTTTCCGGGGTTCCACCCGTCAGGGAAGCCGTCCCCGTCTCTATCCCTCGAAGCGGAGGGATCGGTGGGATACCGGTCAAGATGAAGGCCGAGCGTGGAATCAACCGCCCCCATCCCCCCGTTCCACTCCTCGGGAAAACCATCTCCATCGTTATCCACGGAAGCCGAAGGGTCTGTGGGAAAGCTGTCGATATGAAGACCTGTCGTGGAATCGGAAGCGCTCTTCCCATCGTTCCATCGGTCAGGCCAACCGTCCCCATCCGTATCCGCCGAAGCAGCAGCATCATACGGAAGATCGTCCAGATGCAGGCCGGTGGTCGAGCTTCGTTTGGAATGACCGATGTTCCACCTGTCCGGCCACCCGTCCCCATCCGTGTCCGCCGAGGCCGCAACGTCGAACGGGAACGCATCAACGTGCAGACCGGTGGTGGAATCATCAACCGTCATACCCTCGTTCCAATAGTCCGGCCAACCGTCCCCGTCCGTATCCACCGAAGCCGCAACATCGAACGGGAACGCATCAACGTAGAGGCCGGTGGTGGAATCCTCCTGCTCCATCCATCTGTTCCATCCATC